>NZ_CAXBJS010000025.1:0-24040 GCF_963976025.1 uncultured Arenimonas sp. | reverse complement strand
AAGTCTTCCAGGTTCTGGCGCAGGAAACGCGGGCGGTCGTTGTTGGTCTCGTAGCGCGAGTGGCTCAGGGTGGCATCCCAGGCGAAGCGGTTGTCGGCGAAGGAGCCACGCAGGCCCACGGCGAATTCGACCGACTGCTCGTTGAAGATCGTGCGCTGGCCATCAACGCCGCCGGTTTCATTCGGGGTGAAGATGCGCTGGCCGTCGAGGATCGAGCCGAAGTTCGGGTCGTAGAACAGCGGCACCGACCAGAACTGGGTGTTGGAGGCCGTGGAGGCTTCCGAATCCCAGACATTCAGGCTGATGAAGCCCTGGGTGTTGTCGGTGATGTCCAGGGTGCCGTAGATGTAACCGGAGATGTTCTCGTCGGAGTTACGGATGGCCTGGGTCGCCGGGTAGCCGTAATAACCGCACCAGGTGCCATTCTGGGATGCGGGGGTGCGGCCGGTGCGGGTGTCGGGCTCGAAGTCGCCGCCCCAGCGCGCGCAGGTGGACTCGAGGGTCTGGCCGGGCTGCCAGACCTGGCTGCCGGGGCCGGTGCCGATCAGGCGGTCGCGCAGGCGGATGCCCTGCACGGCGGTGGCTTCCGACGGGTCGACCGAGGGGTCGTCGCGGTAGGAGTCCATGAAGTCACGCTCGGAGGCGAACATCTCGCCACGGTCGTAGTACTCCACGGCGTAGGTCAGGCTCCAGCGGTCGCCGGTGTTGCCACCCACCCACTGGATGTTGTTGGTCGGGGCGCCACCGCGGGTCGGCCGGCCGGTCAGGTAGGACAGGTACTGGCCTTCGAAGTTGGTCTTGAGCACGATGTTGATCACGCCCGCGACCGCGTCGGAACCGTAAATGGCCGAGGCGCCGCCGGCGAGCAGCTCGATGCGCTCGACCGCCGCGGTCGGGACCGAGGCGAGGTTCACGAAGTTCGACTGGCCGTTGTAGGGCAGCGGATAGTCCGCGGCGCGACGGCCGTTGATCAGGGTGAGCACGCGGCCCGGGCCCAGGCCGCGCAGGTTCAGCACCTGGGCGTTCGGGGTGAAGCCGGACTGGAAGAGTTCGTTCTGGAACGAACCGGTGGTCTGGGTCAGCGTGTTGAGCGCGTCATAGACGGTGTTGAAGCCTTCGGCTTCGATCTGGGCGGCCGTGATGACGGTGACCGGGGACGGACCTTCGATCTCGGCGCGCTTGATGCGCGAGCCCACGACCTCGACGGTGTCGAGCTGCGTGGTTTCCGCGGAGCCTTCCTCTTCCTCATCGGCCGCTTCCTGGGCGAATGCAGCGCCGCAGGCGAACGGGATGGTCAGAGCAAGGGCAAGGGAACGCGCAAGCACCGAACGACGGTACCCGGCAATTGGAGCAGTAGTCATTGGACCCCCTAGAATGGACACGTTGTTATAGGAATCTGGTGGATGTCGCTGTCCGGCATTGCCCAACCCCGGCGCTGCCTTAACCGGAACGTAACACAAGGCTGGGCCGAAATGCATCATGACTTCCGGCCTATCCGTAAAGACCAATCCGCAAATCGCAATTTCGGCACAAAGTGCTGGAAAAACAGGAGTTTGAGATGCCCTTGAACGAACAATCCGTGCGCGCTGCGCTGGCCGCCATCGTCGATCCGCACACCGGTCGCGACCTGGTCGACCAGGGCAGCGTCCGGGGCATCGGCCTGGACGGCGACCGGGTGGCGGTCGAACTGCTGCTGGGCTATCCGGCGGCCGGCTGGCACCAGGCCCTTTCGAACCAGGTCAGGGGCGCCCTGGAAGCCCTTCCCGGCGTGGCCCGGGCCACGGTGTCGGTGGCCTCCCGGGTCCAGGCCCACAAGGTGCAGAAGGACCTGACCCCGCTGTCGGGCGTGCGCAACATCATCGCCGTGGCCTCGGGCAAGGGCGGGGTGGGCAAGTCCACCACGGCGGTGAACCTGGCCCTGGCCCTGCAGGCCGAAGGCGCCACGGTCGGCGTGCTCGACGCCGACATCTACGGCCCGTCCATTCCCAAGATGCTGGGCCTGGAAGGCCGGCCCGACAGCCCGGACGGCAAGTCCATCGAACCCAAGCGCAACCACGGCCTGCAGGCCATGTCGATCGGCCTGCTGGTCGGCGAGGACACGCCGATGATCTGGCGCGGCCCGATGGTCACCCAGGCCCTGCAGCAGCTGCTCAACGACACCCGTTGGGACAAGCTCGATTACCTGGTCATCGACCTGCCGCCGGGCACCGGCGACATCCAGCTCACGCTGGCCCAGCGCGTGCCGGTCTCGGGCGCGGTCATCGTCACCACGCCCCAGGACATCGCCACCCTGGATGCGCGCAAGGCCCTGCAGATGTTCGCCAAGGTCGAAGTACCGGTGCTGGGCATCGTCGAGAACATGGCCGTGCACACGTGCACGAACTGCGGCCACACCGAACACGTGTTCGGCGCCGGGGGCGGCGAACGCATGGCGGCCATGTACGACGTGCCGCTGCTGGGCGCGCTGCCGCTGGACATCCGCATCCGCGAACAGGCCGATTCCGGCACCCCCACCGTGGCTGCCGACCCCGACTCTGCGCTGGCCATGGTCTACCGGGACATCGCCCGGCGCACCGCGGCCCGGCTGTCGCTCGAGGCCCGCAACAAGGCCATCGGCCTGCCCAATATCGTCATCCAGAACACCTGAGCGGCTAGAATCCCGCCTTTCGCCCGAGAGCCCCCTGAATGAGCATCAAGTCCGACAAGTGGATCCGCCGCATGGCCGCGGAGCAGGGCATGATCGAGCCCTTCGAACCAGGCCAGGTCAAACATGCGGCCGACGGCCACCGCATCGTCAGCTACGGCACCTCGAGCTACGGCTACGACGTGCGCTGCGCGCGCGAGTTCAAGATATTCACCAACATCAACTCGACGATCGTCGACCCGAAGAACTTCGACCCCTCGAGCTTCGTCGACGTGGAGTCGGACGTCTGCATCATCCCGCCCAACAGCTTCGCGCTGGCGCGCACGGTGGAATTCTTCCGCATCCCGCGCGACACCCTGGTGGTTTGCCTGGGCAAGAGCACCTACGCGCGCTGCGGCATCATCGTCAACGTCACCCCGCTCGAACCCGAATGGGAAGGCCACGTGACGCTCGAGTTCAGCAACACCACGCCGCTGCCGGCCAAGATCTACGCCGGCGAAGGCGTGGCGCAGATGCTGTTCTTCCAGTCCGACGAAGTCTGCGAAACCAGCTACCGCGACCGCGGCGGCAAGTACCAGGGCCAGACCGGCGTGACGCTGCCGCGCACCTGAAGGTCGCGCACTAGTGTTCGGCGCCCGCGGCCATCGCCAGGTCGCCGCGGGTGCGCAGGGCCACCGCCAGTGCCTTGCGCAGGGCGGGAACCACCGTCTCCGGCGCCAGGCTGGGCGCCTGCGGATGCCGGGCGGCCAGCGCCGGGGAGTAGGGCACGTGCATGAAGCCGCCGCGCACCCCGGGTCGCTGCGCCAGCCGGTGCATCAGGCCGTAGAAGACGTGGTTGCAGACATAGGTGCCGGCGCTCTGCGAAATCCCGGCCGGGCAGCCCGCCTGCCGCATTGCCTGGCACATCGCCTTTATCGGCAGGCTCGAAAAATAGGCCGCGGGCCCACCCGGTACCACCGGCACGTCGACCGGCTGCCGGCCCGCGTTGTCCGGAATGCGGGCGTCGTCGACGTTGATCGCCACCCGCTCCAGCGAAACCTCGCTGCGGCCGCCCGCCAGCCCCAGGCAGAGCACCAGCACCGGCGCATGGCGGTCCAGGGCGCGATCCAGCGCTTCGAGCGCGGCGCCGAACTCCACCGGCAGGCGCGCCGCCTGCACCATGCGTCGTCCGATCCGCGTACCGCGCAGCGCCCGGGCCAGCTCCCAGGAGGGATTGCCGGCATCGGGGCCGAACGGCGCGAAGCCGGTAAGCAGGATGGGGGCGGGGGCGCGGGGCCGGCTCACCGGAACACCAGCAGGTACATCAGCGCGACGTTGGCCGCGAGCAGCGCCAGTGCCGTTGGAATCTGCGCGCGGATCACCGCATAGGGATCGTCGAGCTCCAGCAGCGCCACCGGCACCAGGTTGAAGTTGGCGGCCATGGGCGTCATCAGCGTGCCGCAGTAGCCGGACAGCATGCCGATGGCCGCCATCGCCGCCGCGTCGCCGCCGTGGCCATGCACAAGCAGCGGCAGGCCGATGCCTGCCGTCATCACCGGAAAAGCCGCGAAGGCATTGCCCATGACCATCGTGAAAGCGGCCATGCCCAGGGCGTAGGCCAGTACCACGGCGAAACGGTTTTCCACCGGGATCGCCCACTGCACCAGGGAAGCCACCGCCTCGCCGACCCCCGTGGCGGCGAACACGCTGCCAAGAGCCGCCAGCATCAGGGGCAGGATCGCGGTCCAGCCGATCGCATCCACCAGCCGCCGGGATTCCTGCACGGCCGAAAGCGGCGACTGCCGGGCGAGCACGCAGGCGGCACCGACCGCGACCACGCAGGCGATGCCCAGGGCGATCACGGTCGACTGTTCCGGCGCCAGCAGCCAGGCGCCAACGCCGGTGTACTTGGACGACAGCACCAGGACGAGGGTGGTGGCAGGGATCAGCAGGGCCGGCAGGAACAGGCGGTTGCCCAGGCGCCGCGCCTCGGCGCGTCGCTCGGCGACCGGTGGCTCCGTCGCCGGGCCGCGCCCCATCGCGCCAAGCCCCGCCAGCAGCGCCAGCGCCACCACGATGGCGCCGGCCAGCGCCGACGGCAGGCGTTCGCCTGCCAGCAGCATCAAAGCCATCAGGCCCCAGAAGGCGGCGTTGCCGAAGCGCTTCGGGTTGCGACGGTCGCGCGCCCCTTGCCATGCGAGAACCACCAGGTAGGCACCGGCCAGCCAGTAGATGTGCTGCAGCGTGATCATTTGTCGTCCCCCGGTCGCTGCAGCGCCGCCGCCTCGCGCGCCAGCCGCGCGTCCAGGCGTGACAGCCGGCCGGCATGGATGGCGAAGGCGCACAGCGCGGTCGGGATGCCCCAGACCGCGATCGTGATTGGCTCCAGCTGCACGCCCTGCTCGGCCAGGGTGGCCTGGATGAGGAGCACGCCGGCGAAGGCCAGGAAGATGTCTTCGCCGAAGAACAGCCCGACGTTGTCCGTGGCCGCGCAAAGGGCCCGCAGGCGCTGCCGCTGCGCCGGCGACAGCGCACCGTGGCGTGCCTCGGCCGCACCCTCGGCCAATGGCACCAGCAGCGGCCGAACCGTTTGCGGGTGGCCACCAAGACTGGTCAGGCCGATGGCGGCGGCAATCTGGCGCACGGCCAGGTAGGCGATCAGCAAACGCCCGCTGGTGGCGCCGCGCAGCCGGGCGATCCAGGCCTGGGCGTGTTCCTTGAGGCCATGCTTTTCCAGCAGGCCGATCACCGGCAGCGTAAGCAGCAGCAGGGCCAGGTAGCGGTTGCGGACGAAGGCATCGCCCAGCAGCGCCAGCACGTCCATGAAGGGCTTGCCGGCCGCCAGGCCGGTGACCAGTCCGGCGCTCACCACCGTCAGGGCCGGGTTGATGCGCAGGGCAAAACCCAGCACCACCCAGGCCACGCCCACCAGCGGCCAATAGCTCATTCGTCACCCCGGCCGGGCGCGCGCACCTGCACGCCGTCGGCATCCAGGGCCTCGCGAAGCGCACGGGCGAACGCAGCGGCGTCGGGCCGGTCGCCATGCAGGCAAAGCGTGTCGGCGCGCAGCGCGACGCGCTCGCCGGTGCGTGCAGTGACGGCGCCTTCGCCCAGCAGCTGGCGCACCTGGGCCAGGGAATGCTCGACGGTATCGATCACCGCGCCGGGACTGCCGCGCGGCGCCAGTTGGCCATTGGCGTCGTAGCGGCGCTCGGCGAACACTTCGTGTGCGACCGCCAACCCCAGTCGTTCGCCGGCGGCGGTGAGCTCGCTTGCGGCCAGGCCGAACAGCCGCAGCCCGGGATCGGCGTCGCGCACGGCCGCGGCGATGGCGTCGGCCAGGGCCGGGTCGCGCGCCGCCTGGTTGTAGAGCGCGCCGTGCGGTTTCACGTGGGCCAGGCGCGCCCCGGCGGCGCGGGCCATGCCGGCGAGGGCGCCGATCTGGTAGCTCACCAGCGCGTGCGCGTCGGCAGGCGTGATCGGATGTTCGGTACGACCGAAGTTGGCGCGATCATCGAAGGACGGATGCGCGCCGATGGCCACGCCGTGCTGCAGGCAAAGGGCGACGGTGTCGCGCATCCGGGCCGGGTCGCCGGCGTGGAAGCCGCAGGCGATGCTGGCCGAACTCAGCCAGGGCATCAGGCTTTGGTCATCGCCGCCTTCGCCGAGGTCGGCATTGAAGTCCAGGCAGCGGATCATGGGCGGTTCCGGAGGGCCATTCGCCGCGCTTGTTCGACGGCCAGGCCGATTCTGGCCAGTGATTGCCGCTGCCGGCAAGCCAGGGCTTCGGCGCCGGCGGCATCGACGGGGACGAAGCTAAGTTCGTCGCCGGGCCGCAGCTGCGCCAGGCGCGGCAGGTCGGCGCGGGCCACGTGGCCGATGCAGGGATAACCGCCGATGGTCTGGGCGTCGGCCAGCAGGATGATGGGCTGCCCGTCGGGCGGAAGTTGCACGGTACCTTCCAGCACGGGCGCGGAAAGTCGTTCCCCGGCGTCCGCCGCCGCCAACGCCAGGCCCTGCAGGCGCAGGCCCTGGCGATTGCTGGTGGCGGCAACGCGGAATGGCCGGCGCCACGGATCGGGTGTGGCCAGTCGATCGCGGCCGGGCAACAGATGGGCGACGGCAGCGGCGTCGAAATCCAGGTCGGGCCTTGGATCGACCCAGGCGCCCGTGGCGTCGAAACATGTGGTTTCCGGCGCCGGCCCATGCGCCTGCAGGCAATCCCCGGTTCGAATCGCACGACCGTTCCAGCCGCCGAAGCCGCTGCGCAGGTCGGTGCTGGCGCTGCCCAGCACCGCCGGCACGTCCAGGCCGCCGGCGATGGCCAGCATGCCGCGGGCGCCGCGACGGCAAGCGCCGATGTCGAGGGTGCAGCCGGCTGGCAGCGACACCGCGCGCCAGCCCGGCACCGTTTCGCCATCGGCGGTGGCGTCGACCTCGGCGCCGGTGAGGGCGATTCGTGCGCCGGCCGGGAAATGCAGGCGCGGCCCGCGCAGGGTGAACTCAATGCCAGCAGCGTCCGCGGCATTACCCAGCAGCAGGTTGCCGACCCGCCAGGAAAAGCGGTCGAGCGCGCCGCCGGCGCTGATGCCCAGATGCGCAAGCCCCGTGCGCGGCCCGGCCTGGACGCTGCTGAGCAGGCCACCGTCCCGGACTTCGATCGCGATCATTCCGGCATCCCGCCCAGTGCGTCGTAATGCGCCCGGTCAATGGCAACGAAGCGCACGCGGTCGCCCGGCGCCAGCAGCGCCGGCGGCGAGGCGCCGGGATCAAACAGGCGCAGGGGCGTGCGTCCGAGCAGGCGCCAGCCGCCGGGCCCCGCGGCGGGGTAGACGCCGGTCTGGCCGCCACCGATGCCTACGCTCCCGGCGGGAATCCGCGCGCGCGGCGTGGCCAGCCGCGGCATCGCCAGCGCCGGGTCGAGGCCCATCAGATAAGGGAAGCCGGGCGCGAAGCCGAGCATGGCCACGCGATAGTCGCCCCCCGTATGGCGGGTGATGCCTTCCTCGGGCGTGAAGCCGCCGTGCCGGGCCCAGTCGGCGAGGTCGGGGCCGAAGCTGCCGCCGTAACAGACCGGGATATCGATGCTGCGGGCCGGTCCGGCCGTGCCCGTCGCGGCGGTGTCCAGCGCGGCCTCGATCCACTCGCGGGCGTGGCCGAGCAGCCCGGACGGGTACGTGGCGTCGGGGTCGAGGATCACCGCCAGGCTCGTGTAAGCCGGCACGAGGTCCTCGATCCATGGAGGGCGTCGCGCATCGATGTAGGCGAACAGCGCGTGCACCTGGCGGTTCGCCTCCTCGATCGAAGCCGCGTCCAGGCTCACCTGCACTGCGCGGTCGCCCAGGGCTTCTATCCTGGCTTTCACCCGGCGACCCGGTCGCGCAGGCGCGCCAGCAGATCCTCGCGCGCGGTCGCGTCGTAGCGCTGGGCCGGGCCGCTGCCCCAGACCGGACCCGGCCAGGCGGCGTCGCCTTCCCGGCGCGCCACCACGTGCACGTGCAGCTGGCGCACGATGTTGCCCAGGGCGCCGATGTTGAGCTTGTGCACCGGCCCCAGGGCGCGCAGGGCGCGTCCGGCCAGGTTGATCTCGGCCAGCAGCAGGCGCTGGGCATCGCCGTCGAGGTCGAGCCATTCCTCGGCGCCGGGCAGGCGCGGCACCAGCACCAGCCAGGGGAAACGGGCGTCGTCCATGAGCCGCAGCTGTGAAAGCGGGCCGTCGGCGACCAGTACCGTGTCACCCGCCAGGCGCGGGTCCAGGCTGAATCCGTCGGACATGCCTAGCGCAGGTTCTTCTGCAGGAACATCAGCGTTCGCTGCAGCGCCTGCTGCGAGGCTTCGGCGTTGTAGTCGGCGCGCTGGTCGCAGTCGAAGCCGTGGCCGGCGCCCGGCCAGACGTGGATTTCGGCGCCGGACAGGGCGTCGCGGTGCTTTTGCACGTCCTCGGGCGGGATGATCGGGTCGGTTTCGCCGAAGTGCAGCAGCAGCGGCGCCTTGGGCCGTTCACCGAGCAGGGGAACCGTGCGGCCGCCGTAATAGCTGACGGCGGGAATGCCCAGCCGGGTATTGGCCAGGAAGGCGACGCTGCCGCCCCAGCAGTAGCCGACCACGGCGACCCGGTTTTCGGCTTCGAGCAGGTCGTAGGCCCCGCGCACGCCGTCCAGGGCGCCGTTGAAGCCCAGCTCTTCGGCGATGGCGCGGCCCTTGGCCACGGCTGCCTCGTCGTAGCCGAGCTCGGTGTTCGGGCTGACCCGGTCGAACAGGGCGGGAGCCACCGTGAGGTAGCCGTAGTTGGCGAACCGGTCGGCCTGGGCGCGGATGTAATGGTTCACGCCGAAGATCTCGTGCACCAGGATGATGGCGCCGCGCGGCGGGATGTGCGGCTTGGCCTGGTAGCCGGAAATCCGCCCGTGGCGGGTATTGATGGAGATCGATTGGCCCATGCCCGTTTCCCCCGGTTCAGCTGTCCCCGGCGCCTAGCCTACACCGGCCGGGGCGCCGGGGGAGGGTATACTCCGCGCCCCCGCCCCGAACCCGCGCCCATGTCCGCCAGCCAGCCCAAGGTGGGCTTCGTCAGCCTCGGCTGCCCGAAGGCCCTCGTCGACTCCGAACGCATCCTCACCCAGCTCCGGGTCGAGGGTTACGACATCGTGCCTAGCTACGACGACGCCGACGTGGTGGTCGTCAACACCTGCGGCTTCATCGACTCGGCCGTGGCCGAAAGCCTGGACGCCATCGGCGAGGCCCTGGCCGAAAACGGCAAGGTCATCGTCACCGGCTGCCTGGGCAAGCGCCCCGAGCAGATCCTGCAGGCGCACCCGGACGTGCTGTCGATCAGCGGCCCGCAGGACTACGCCAGCGTGATGTCGGCCGTGCACGCGGCCCTGCCGCCCAAGCACGACCCGTTCATCGACCTGGTGCCGGACTACGGCCTCAAGCTCACCCCGAAACACTACGCCTACCTGAAGATTTCCGAAGGCTGCAACCACCGCTGCAGCTTCTGCATCATCCCCTCGATGCGCGGCGACCTGGTTTCGCGCCCGGTGGACGAGGTGCTGCGCGAGGCCGAGAAGCTGGCGCGCGGCGGGGTGAAGGAGCTGCTGGTCGTGTCCCAGGACACCAGCGCCTACGGCGTCGACCTGCGCTACGCCGAGCGCGAATGGCGCGGCAAGTCGTACCAGACCCGCATGAAGGGCCTGTGCGAAGGCCTTTCCGAACTGGGCCTGTGGACGCGCCTGCACTACGTGTACCCGTACCCGCACGTGGACGACATCATCCCGCTGATGGCCGAAGGCAAGCTCTTGCCCTACCTGGACATCCCGTTCCAGCACGCCAGCCCGCGCATCCTGAAGCTGATGAAGCGCCCCGGCGCCGTGGAAAAAACCCTCGAGCGCGTGCAGCGCTGGCGCGCGACCTGCCCGGAGCTGACCATCCGCAGTACCTTCATCGTGGGTTTCCCCGGCGAAACCGAGGAAGACTTCGAGCAGCTGCTGGCCTTCATCGACCAGGCCGAGCTCGACCGCGTCGGCGCCTTCGCCTATTCGCCGGTGGACGGCGCGGCGGCCAATGCGCTGCCGGACCCGGTGCCGGAAGAGGTCAAGCAGGAGCGGCTGGCCCGCTTCATGGCCCTGCAGGCCGAGATCAGCGCCGAGAAGCTCGAGCGCAAGGTCGGCACGGTGCAGCGCTGCCTGGTGGACGCCATCGACGGCGAGCTGGCCATCGCCCGATCCATGGCCGACGCGCCCGAGATCGACGGCCTGGTGCAGATCCAGGACGGCGAGGCTGCGGGTCTGAAGCCCGGCGACTTCTGCGACGTGCGCATCATGGGCAGCGACGAACACGACCTGTTCGGCCTGATCGGCGACCACGACGATTAAGCCTGTAGGAGCGCCTTCAGGCGCGAATCTTCTCTTTGCCAAAGGCAAAGGATTCGCGCCTGAAGGCGCTCCTACAAGATGTCGTTGTAGCTGACGGCAATCACGACATACCGCGCCGGCCCCGCCGGCAGCTGCACTTCGAACTCATCGTCCACGCGCTTGCGCAGCGCTGCGCGCGCCAGCGGCGAGTCGACGCTGATCCAGCCTGACTTGGCGTCGGTTTCGTCCGGCCCGACGATGCGGTAGCACACGCATTCGCCGCTTTCGGTGTCCTCGATCTCGAACACCGCGCCGAAGAAGATCGCGCCCTGGTCCGAAGGCGGGCCCTCGGCGACCTTCAGTACCTCGATGCGTTTGGTCAGGTAGCGCACGCGCCGGTCGATTTCACCCAGCTGCTTCTTGCGATAGGTGTATTCCGCGTTTTCGCTGCGGTCGCCTTCGGCGGCAGCGTCGGCCAGGGCCTTGACCACCACCGGCCGCCGCACGCGCCAGAGCTCGTCGAGCTCGGCGCGCAGGCGGTCGAAACCGGCGCGGGTGATGATCGCCGTGGACTTTTCGCCCGGCGGACGCCAGCGCGACATGGCTCAGTTCGCGACGGGCGACGCCGGGATGTAGGTCAGCGGCGAATCCGGGCCGATCGGCAGCTCCAGCCAGATCCAGACGCCGAACATGACGCTCCAGCCCAGCAGGAACACGATCGAATACGGCAGCATCGTCGCCACCAGGGTGCCGATGCCGGCCTTGGGTTCGTAACGCTGGAAGAAAGCGATGATCAGCGCGAAATAACTCATCATCGGCGAGATGATGTTGGTCACGCTGTCGCCGACGCGGTAGGCCACCTGGGTCATTTCCGGCGAGTAGCCCAGCAGCATGAACATCGGGATGAACACCGGCGCCATCAGCGCCCACTTGGCCGAGGCCGAACCCATGAACAGGTTCACCACGGCGGTAAGCAGGATGAAGCAGATGAACAGCGGGATCGTCGGCAGGCCAAGGGCCTTGAGGAAATCCGCGCCTTCCACGGCGAAGATCAGGCCCAGCTGGGTCCAGTTGAAGAAGGCCACGAACTGGGCCGCGAAGAACACCAGCACCAGGTAGCCGCCCAGCGTGGCCATGCTGGCGGCCATGCCCTTGATGACGTCGTTGTCGGACTTGATGGTGCCGGCGCCGATGCCGAAGGCAATGCCGGCCAGCACGCCGTAGAGGAAGATGATCACCACCACGCCGCTCAGCAGGGGCGAGCGCAGGATGTCCTGGCGTTCGTCGAGCAGGAAGCCCGAGCCCGGGACCTGCGGTAGCTGCAGCGTCCAGCCGAAAAGGTCCAGGCTCACGCCCTGGGCCGGGTAACCGCCCCAGACCACCAGCACGGTGAAGGCCAGCACGGTGCCCACCGCGTACATCATGCCGCGGCGCTCGGCCGGGCTCAGGCGCTGGTCCTCGGGCTGGGCGCCTTCGGCCAGGGTCAGCGACGGCACGTGGGCGTCGGAAAAACGCGGCGCGACGATTTTTTCGGTGACGAACCAGCCCAGCAGGGTGATCACCGGCGTCGAGGCGATCATGAAATACCAGTTCGCCAGCGGACTGACCGTGTAGTTCGGATCAACGATACGCGCCGCTTCCTGCGACAGGCCCGACAGCAGCGGGTCGATGGTGCCGATGAGCAGGTTGGCCGAATAACCGCCGGACACGCCGGCGAACACCGCGGCCATGCCCAGGATCGGGTGCCGGCCGGCGGACATGAAGATCAGCGCGCCCAGGGGCACCAGCAGCACGTAGCCGATTTCGCTGGCCATGTTCGACATCACGCCGGCGAACACCAGCACCGGCGTCAGCAGGAACTTCGGCGCCGCCAGCACCAGCATGCGCAGCGAGGCGCCGATCAGGCCGCTGTGTTCGGCCACGCCGATGCCGATCAGCGCGACCAGCACCACGCCCAGTGGCGCGAAGCCGGTGAAGTTGGTGACCGCGCCCGTGAGCATGCGGTGCAGGCCCTCGATGCTCATCAGGTTCACCGGCGAAACAAGCTCGCCGGTGGACGGATGCGCCACGCTCAGGCCGGCCATCGAGGCCACCCAGGACAGCACCACCACGCCCAGCGCCAGCAGGGCGAACAGGGTGGCGGGATGGGGCAGGGCGTTGCCACCGCGCTCGACGATGGTCAGGAAGCGGTCCATGAGGCTGCGCTTCTTGGTCGCGGACTCGGCCATTCAGATCTCCGGGGAACGTGGGTGGGCCGTCATGACCGGCCCGGGGCGCCCGACTATAACCGAGGGCGGGCAGCCGTCGCCCGGGATGTGGATAATCGGGCCCATCGCGAAGGGGGAGACAAACAATGACGCTTTTCCTGGTCATCGCCGGCCTGGTGGTGGTGCTGTGGGTCGTGTTCACGTTCAACCGGCTGGTGCGCCTGCGCAACCAGGTGCGGGCCGGCTGGAGCGACATCGACGTGCAGCTGATGCGCCGCCACGACCTGGTGCCGCGCCTGGTCGAAGCCGTGCGCGCCTATGCCGGCCATGAAAAGGCCGTGCTCGAGAACGTCACCGAGCTGCGCGCCCAGGCCATGCAGACCTCCTCGCCGGCGCGCCTGGCCGGGCTGGAGGGCCAGCTCGAGGCCGGCCTTGGCCGGCTGATGCTGCTCAAGGAGGCCTACCCGGACCTCAAGGCCAGCGAGAACTTCCTGAAGCTGCAGAACGACCTGGTCGAGGTCGAAGACCACCTGCAGTACGCCCGGCGTTTCTACAACGGCGCGGTGCGCGCCAACAATGACGCCGTGCAGCGTTTCCCCGACCTGGTGGTGGCGCGCAGCTTCAGCTTCGGCGAATCGGAGTACTACGAAGCCGACGAAGGTTCGCGCGCGGCGCCGCGGGTGTCGGCATGAACCGCCTGTTCGCGCTGGCCGTCTGCCTGCTGCTGGCCTTCGCGGCCCCGGCGGTCGCGCAGGAGCGCATCAAGGCCTACCACGCCGACATCACCGTGCTGGCCGACGGCTCGATGGAGGTCACCGAGAACATCACCGTGCGAGCGGAAGGCAACCGCATCCGCCGCGGCATCTACCGGGATTTCCCCACGCGCTACAAGGACCACCTGGGCAATCGCTACGTGGTGGATTTCGAAGTGCTGGACGTCAAGCGCGACGGTGAATGGGAGGCCTGGTTCACCGAAAGGCAGTCCAACGGCGTGCGCGTGAATACCGGCGGCGACGATTTCCTGCCGGTGCCGGCCGACTACACTTTTTCCATTCGCTACCGGACCACGCGCCAGATCGGCTTTTTCGACGAACACGACGAGCTGTACTGGAACGTCACCGGCCTGGGCTGGGATTTCACGATCGAGCAGGCCAGTGCCCGCGTGACGCTGCCGGCGCCGGTCGCGCCCGAAGACATGCGCCTGGAGGCCTACACCGGCCAGAGCGGCGAGCAGGGCAGGGACTACGTCGCCCGGTCCGCCGGGCCCGGCGTGGCCGAGTTCGAGGGCACGCGCCCGCTGGGAAGTTACGAAGGACTCACGCTGGTGGTCGGCTTCCCCAAGGGCCTGGTCGAAGAGCCTTCGACGTTCCAGCGTGTAGCCTGGATGCTGCGCGACAACGGCGGCATCCTGATCGCGCTGGCTGGCCTGGGGCTGCTGCTGGCCTGGTACCTGCGCAGCTGGCACCGCGTCGGCCGCGACCTGCCGCCGGGCTCGATCTTCCCGCGCTACGAGGCGCCGGAAGGCTTCACCCCGGGTGAACTGCGCTACCTGTGGAAACAGGCCTACACCGACCGCTATTTCGCCGCCGACATCGTGCACCTGGGCGTTCACGGGCACGTACTGGTACAGCAGGACGGCGCCAAGGACTGGGCGCTGGAACGCACGGCCAGCGTGGAGCCCATCGCCTCGGAGGCCCAGCGCCAGCTGCTCGAAAAACTGTTCTCCAAGGGCAACCGGGTCGAGCTGGAAAACACCAACGCCTCGGTGATCGGCGGCGCGCGCATGAAACACCTCGCCGCCCTCGACAAGCGCATGCACCCGGCCTACTTCAAGCGCAACGGCCTGCCGCTGCTGCTGGGCTGGCTGTTTTCCTTCGGCTACGGCGCGCTGGCCTTCCTGGTGGCCGCTGGCAGCGGCATACCTTTCATCATCCTGTTGCTTGCCCTGGCCCTGGTTGCGCACCTGGTGTTCGCCTACCTGATGAAGGCGCCGACGCCCGATGGCCGCGAGCTGCTCGACGCCATCGAAGGCCTTCGCCTTTATCTTGGCGTGGCCGAACGCGACGAACTTGCGCGCCTGGCCAAACCGGGTGGCCCCGAAGCACCGTCACCGGACCCCGAACGCTACCAGGCGCTGCTTCCCTACGCGCTGGCGCTGGACGTCGAAGAAGCCTGGACCAAACACTTCACCGCGGCGGTGGGCGCGGCCCAGGCCGAAGAAACGGCGCGCTCGATGGGCTGGTACCGCGGCTCGACGGCGTCGATGGCCAGCCTGGGCGCCATGAGCAGCTCCCTGGGCAGCGCGCTGAGCTCGCAGATCTCGTCCTCGGCCTCGCCGCCGGGTTCGAGCTCCGGCGGCGGTGGCGGCGGTTCGTCGGGCGGTGGTGGTGGCGGCGGCGGTGGCGGCGGGCGCTAGGCCCGCCTCAGCGCTTCTTACCGCCCAGCAGTCCGCCCAGCAGTCCGCGCAGGATCTGCCGGCCAATGCCGTTGGCCACCGTGCGCGTGGCTGATTTGGCGGCGGCTTCGACCGCGCCCTGGCGGCGCTTGGTGCCCCACAGGAACTCCTCGAATTTCGACTTGGGCTCCGGTTCGACCCTGGCCGCAGGGCCGCCCGCTTTTGCCGACGGCACTTCGGTGGCCGCCGCCTGTTCGGCGCGCGCGGCCAGCATCTCGAAGGCCGATTCGCGGTTCACGGCCGTGTCGTACTTGCCGCCGACCGGGCTGCGCGAACGCACCAGGGCGCGTTCTTCGTTGGTGATCGCACCCATGCGGCAGCGCGGCGGGCAGATCAGCGCCCGCTCCACCGGCATCGGCACGGCCTTGGCCATCAGCATCGACACCAGCGCCTCGCCGACGCCGAGCTCGCCGATGGCCTTGGCCACGTCCACCTTCGGGTTCTGCACGAAGGTTTCCGCGGCCGCGCGCACGGCCTTCTGGTCGCGCGGGGTGAAGGCGCGCAGGGCGTGCTGGACGCGGTTGCCCAACTGGCCCAGCACTTCGTCGGGCACGTCGTCGGGATTCTGCGAACAGAAATAAACGCCCACGCCCTTGGAGCGGATGAGCCGCACGACCTGTTCCACGCGCTGGCGCAGCGCCGGTGGGCAGTCGTCGAACAGCAGGTGCGCTTCGTCGAAGAAAAACACCAGTTTCGGCACGTCCAGGTCGCCGACCTCGGGCAGGGTTTCGAACAGTTCGCTCAACAGCCACAGCAGGAAGCTTGAATACAGGCGCGGGCGCAGGATCAGCTGGTCGGCGGCGATGAGGTTGATGACGCCGCGGCCGGACATGTCCTGGCGCATCAGGTCGGACAGCTGCAGGGCCGGTTCGCCGAAAAACTGCTTGCCGCCGTCCTGTTCAAGCCGCAGCAGGGCGCGCTGGATGGCGCCCACCGACTGCGGGCTGACCAGGCCGTACTGCTTGGAGATTTCCGCCCGGTTTTCGGTGACGTGGTTGAGCAGGGCACGCAGGTCGTCGAGGTCGAGCAGCAGCAGGCCGTGGTCGTCGGCCAGCTTGAAGGCGATGTCCATCACGCCCGACTGGATGTCGTTGAGTTCAAGCATGCGCGACATCAGCGGTGGCCCGACTTCCGACACCGTCGTGCGCAGCGGGTGGCCGAGCTTGCCGTACAGGTCCCAGAACACCACCGGGCTGGCTTCGTTGCTGTAACCCTCGATGCCGATCTGCTGCACCCGCGCGGCGATCCTGTCGTTCATGGTGCCGGGCATGGCCAGGCCGGCGATGTCGCCCTTCACGTCGGCCATCACCACGGGCACGCCCATGCGCGAGAAGCCTTCGGCCATCACCATCAGCGTGACCGACTTGCCGGTACCGGTGGCGCCGGCCACCAGGCCGTGGCGATTGCCGTATTTGCCAAGCAGGTGCACGGGCAGGTCGCCCTTGCCGATCAGGAGGTCGCTCATCCGGGTGGGGCTCCGCTGGGGGTTGGCCCGATTCTATCCGCAGCCCGCGCCTTGCCGGCACCGCCTCCGGGCCGCTAGGCTGCGCGCCTGATCCGCCTTGCCGTGAGCCCCGATGCCCCGTTCCCTGATCCTGGCGGCCCTGCTGCTGTCGCTGTTCGCCGCCACGCAGACCGAGGCCAAGCGCACGCCCAAGCGCGTCGAAGTGCTCTACCAGGGCCTGGACCAGGCCAACGTTGCCTACCGGGCCGGGCTCGAACAGCTGCGCGCCGGCGAAACCGACGCCGGCCGCGAGGCCATGCGCCAGGCCGCCGCCGACCTGATGGCCGGCGCCCGCCGCTGCCAGGACACCCGCGGCTGCGACGTCGAACGTTTCATCGGCGCCTACGACGCCCTGCTGCAGCACGGCGCCACCCAGCTGGCCGGCGACGGCGAAGGCTTCGGCGCCCCCCGCGAAGGCGCCGCCAGCCAGGGCGAAGGCGGCGTGCTGGCGACGATGCCGGCGTCGGGCCGTGCGGTGGCGATGCTCAACGGCCGCGACCTGCGCGAGGTGATCGAACTCAACGAGCCCGTGCGCGCGGCCATGGCCGAGTGGCTGACCTGGATGCGCCCGCAGCTGATCACCAGCTGGGAAAACTACCAGCAGATGCGTTTCCTGATGTGGCCCGAGTACGAACAGGCCGGCCTGCCCGAAGCGCTGCTGTTCGGCATCCTGGCCAAGGAATCGAACGGGCGCGTGCACGCGGTGTCCCGCGCCGGCGCCGCCGGCCCGATGCAGTTCATGCCGGCCACCGGCGCGCGCTTCGGCCTGGGCTGGCGCGACGGCTTCGATACCCGCTACGACCCGCAGCTGGCCGCGCGCGCCAGCGTGCTGTACTTCAACGAACGTTTCGCCGAACTCGGCGACGACCTGGCCTTCGCCGTGGCCGCCTACAACGGCGGCGAGGGCAGGGCGCTGCGGCTCAAGCGCGAAGCCGGCGACAAGTCCTTCTGGGACCCGCAGGTCTATGGCCAGCTGCCGCCGGAAACCCGCGACTACGTACCTTACGTGCTGGCCGCGGCCTGGCTGTTCCTGCACCCGGAGGAATACGGCCTGGAATTCCCGGCCGTGGACGGCGCCGCGACGGTGATGAAACTGCAGGCGCCGGCGTCGATCTACCAGCTGTCGATTTGCCTGGGTGGCCCGCGCGAGGGTTATTTCCGTGCGCTGCGCAACCTCAACCCGCGCTACGAGCCGCATGCGGCCATCGCCGCCGGCACCGAACTGCGCGTGCCCGTGGCCGTGCCGCCCGACTACCAGGCCCACTGCGTGACCGGACCGCGCGCGCAGATCGCCGCCAACCTGATGGCTGCCAGCAAACCCACCGCGGTGGCCACGGCCACGCGCAAGCCGGCAAGGACCTACCGGGTGAAGTCCGGCGATACGCTCAGCGGCATCTCGCGCCGGCACGACTGTGAAGGCCCGGTGGCCCTGGCCAAGGCCAATGGCCTGCGGGCGCCCTATGTCATCCGCTCCGGCCAGCGCCTGCGCCTGGTCGGCTGCGGCTGACCGTCCCCGGCGCTTCACACGAGGGCCGGCCGACGGCGCTAGGATCGGCGCAAGGACGCGTGGGAGATGCCCATGAGCCAGCGCCAGGACCCGGACGGCCGCCGCCTGCCGGTCAAACTCGACAGCACCAGCAACGGCGAATTCACGCCGGTGCCGCTGGCGCCGGAACACCACCACGCCAACGCGCTGGCGCATGACCAGGCCGAGCTCAACGCGCGCCGGCTGGGCGTTTCCCGGCGCGGTTTCCTGGTTTCGGCCTGCGGCGCCGCCAGCAGCCTGCTGGCGATGAACGCGGCCTACGCCGCGGCCGGCAAACGCGGCGGCTTTTTCCAGGTGCCGGCCCAGGCCGCGCTGGAACCGGCGGCCGCCGAGGCGGCGGTGTCGGGCAACGAATTCATCTTCGACGTGCAGGGCCACTTCGTGAACCCGACCGGCGCCTGGACCCGGGCGCTGCCCGAGGGCGCCCGGCCGCTGTCGGGCTTCGGCACGCAAGGCTGCGCGGCGGCGGCGCTGGGCGGCCAGCTCGACCACCTGCAGTGTTTCGGCCCGGACGCTTTCTTGCGCGACATCTTCCTGGACTCCGATACCTCGCTGATGGTGCTCAGCTTCGTGCCGTCGACGCGCGAGGGCGAGCCGCTGACAATCGAAGAAGCGGCGGCGACCGCGGCGATCGTGGAAACGATGCAGGGCACGCACCGGTTGTTCCTGCACGGCCGGGTGAACCCGAACCAGGCCGGCGACCTGGAGGACATGGACCGGCTGGCGGCGACGTTCAACATCAGTGCCTGGAAAACCTATACGCAGTGGGGGCCGAACGGGGAAAGCGGCTTCTGGATGGACGACGACGCCGGCCTGGCGATGATCGAAAAGGCGCGCAAGCTCAACGTGCGCAACATCGCGATCCACAAGGGGCTTCCGTTCGGCCCGCGGAGCTACGAATACAGCACCTGCGCGGACGTGGGGCGGGTGGGCAAGCGTTTCCCGGACGTGAACTTCCTGATCTACCACTCGGGTTTCGTGACCGACACGCCGGAGGGGCCCTACGATCCGACGCGCAAGGACGGCATCGACGCGCTGGTGACGTCGGTGCGCGAGGCAGGGCTGGGCAAGGGCGGCAATGTGTACGCGGAGCTGGGTTCGACCTGGCGTTTCCTGATGCGCGACCCGGACTCGGCGGCGCACGCGCTGGGCAAGCTGCTGCTGCACCTGGGCGAGGACAACATCCTGTGGGGCACGGATTCGATCTGGTACGGCAGTCCGCAGGACCAGATCCAGGCGTTCCGGACGTTCCAGATCAGCGCGGAGTTGCGCGACAAATACGGTTACCCGGAAATCACGCCGGCGATCCGGGCGAAGATCTTCGGGCTCAACGCGCTGAAAATCTATCCGGTGGCCCGCGAGGTGCTCGACCAGCACCTGCGCGGCGACGCGGTGGCCCGCGCCCGCGAAAACTACCGCAACAACCCGGACCCCAGCTTCCTCACCCACGGCCCCCGCACCCGCCGCGAGTTCCTCAACCTCAAAGCCTGGGGCGGCTGACCCCGCATCCCTGTAGGAGCGCCTGAAGGCGCTCCTACAAAAACATGCAGGAGCGCCGGGGGGTCAGTCGGCGAGGGAGTCCCAGCCGGGGCGGGGGGTGAAGCGGTCGCCGTGTTTGGCGGCCAGTTCTTCGAGGCGGGCCTTGAGCTTGGCCGCGCCGACCGCCCGGATGTGCTGGATCGGGCCGCCGCGGAAAGGTGCGAAGCCCGTGCCGAAGATCACGCCCGCGTCCAGCAGGTCCGCGTCGGCCACCACCCCGTCGTGCAGGCAGCTCACCGCCTCGTTGAGCAGCGGCAGCACCAGCCGGTCTTCCAGGTCGTCTGGCGCCGTGTAGTCGGCCGGCACCGGCGGTTTCACCGGCTTGCCGTCTTCCCACTTGTACAGCCCCTGGCCGTCCTTCTTGCCGCGCTTGCCCTCTTCGACCTTGAACGCCTCCGGCAGCGCCTGGCCATGGAAGTCGGCCATGATCTTGCCCACGCTTGCCGCCACGTCCAGGCCCACCGTGTCCACCAGCTCGATCGGACCCATCGGCATGCCGAACTTCAGCGCCGCCTTGTCGATCACCGGGCCGGGGATGCCTTCCGAGAACGCGATGATCGCCTCCTGCATGTACGGCGCCAGGATGCGGTTCACCAGGAAACCCGGCGTGCCCGCCACCGGCACCGGCAGCTTGTCGATCGCGCGGCAGAACGCCGCCAGGCGGCGTTCGGTGTCCTGCGCCATCGCATCGTGCTGCACGATTTCCACCAGCGGCATCAGCGCCACCGGGTTGAAGTAGTGCAGGCCGGCGAAACGCGACGGGTCCTTGCGGCCCTCGCGCAGCTGTTCAAGCGGAATCGACGAGGTATTGCTGACCAGCATCGCGCCGGGCTTGAGCGTTTCTTCGACTTTCGCGAACAGCGCCTGCTTGGCTTCCAGGTTCTCGAAGATCGCCTCGATCACCAGGTCGGCCTGGGCCACGCCCGCGCCTTCGACATCGGCCTTCAGGCGTTCGCTGGTGGCCTTGCGCTTGGCCTCGTCCCGGACCTTGCGCTCGAAGAGCTTGGCGGCACGGTCGAGCGCTGGCTGTACGTACTTCATCTCGCGGTCCTGCAGCGTCACCTCGAAGCCGCGCAGCGCGCACCAGGCGGCGATGTCGCCGCCCATCACGCCGGCGCCGATGACGTGCACCTTCTGGATGCCATGGTCTTTTCCACCCAGGCTCTTGAGCCGGTCCATCAGGAAGAACACCCGAACCAGGTTGTGCGCGGTCGGCGTGCCGGCCAGCTTCACCACCGACTTCGCCTCGGCCTTCAGCGCCGCGTGCACGCCCAGGCCGCCGCTGCGGCGCCAGGTTTCGATCAGCGCGTAGGGCGCCGGGTAGTGTTCCTTGCGCGCCTTGCGGGCGACCTGCTTGCGCATCTGCGGGGCAAGGATGGCGCGGGCCGGGCCGGTGTTGGTGGCCCAGGCCAGGAAACGCTGCTTGAACGGGCGCTTGGTGCCGCGTTGCGCCAGCTTCACCGCCTCGTCGAGCAACAGGGCCGGTTCAACGACCTTGTCGACCAGGCCCATCGCCTTGGCGGCCGATGCCGACAGGCTGCGGCCGGTCAGCATCAGGTCCATGGCCGCCGGGGCGCCGACCAGGCGCGGGGCGCGCACGCTGCCACCCCAGCCCGGGTAGATGCCCAGCTTGATCTCGGGAAGGCCGATGCGGGTCTTTTCGTCGCGGCTGGCGACGCGGTAGCGGCAGGCCAGGGAAATCTCGGTGCCGCCGCCCATGCAGTGGCCGTGGATGGCCGCGACGGTCGGGCAGCGCAGTTCGGCCAGTTTCTGGAACACCAGCTGGCCGTGCCGGATCCAGGCTTCGGTCTGGCCCTTGGCGGCGATGTCCTCGAAACCCTTGATGTCGGCGCCGGGGATGAAACCGGCGGCCTTGCCGGAAATGATGACCACGCCCTTGGGCGGTTCGAGCGCGATGCGCTCGACCATGGCCTCGAGCTCGTCGAGCACGGCGCGGCTGAGGGCATTGACGTTCTGGTCGGCGCGGTTGAGCGTCAGCACCAGGATGCCGTCGGGGCGTTGGTCGGCCTGCCAATGGGCAAGGCGAAGTCCGTCGAACATGGCGGGCTCCATACGTGGGGGTAGGGAAGGAAGCCCGTATCATCCCGGTGGGACCCCGGGGGGTCAACGCCGGCCGCGGGCCGGGCGGAACTTTCCCGGGTCACGGATGTCCATGTAGCGGCCCGGATGGCCGCAGGAGCAGCGGCCCGGATGGGCGACAACGAACAGGACCTGGCCCTCGTCAAGCGTGTTCAGGCAGGCGACAACGCGGCTTTCGACCTCCTGGTGCGCAAGTACCAGCACCGGATCGGCGCCGTCATCTATCGCTTCGTGCCCGACCACGCCGAGGTCCAGGACATTGCCCAGGAGGCCTTCATCCGCGCCTATCGCGCGATGGCGGGCTTCCGTGGCGACGCCCAGTTCTATACCTGGCTCTACCGGATCGCCGTGAATACCGCCAAGAACCACCTCGCCGCCGCCAAGCGCCGCCCGCCCACCGACGATATCGCCGCGGAAGACGCCGAACACCACGCCAGCGCCGGCCGGCTGCACGACCACGACACGCCCGAGCACCAGCTGCTGCGCGGCGAAATCGAACAGACCGTGACCGACACCGTCGCGGCGCTGCCCGAAGAACTGCGCCAGGCCATCACCCTGCGCGAGGTGGACGGCCTGAGTTACGAAGAAATCGCGCAGCTGATGCAGTGCCCGATCGGCACCGTGCGATCCCGCATTTTCCGCGCCCGCGAGGCCATCGACGCCCGCTTGCGCCCCCTGATGGACACAGAGCGAGTCCGCCCATGAGCCCGCCCGACCAGAAACTGCTTGAAGACCTCTGCGCCTGGATCGACGGTGAACTGCCGCCCGACCAGGCCCGGTTCCTTGAACGCCGCATCGCCAACGAACCGGCGCTGCAGGCGCAGGTCGAACGCTGGCAGCTGGCCTCGGCCAGCCTGCGTGGCCAGCCGCTGCGGCTGATGCCACAGGACCTGGCCGAACGGGTGGCGGCGGCGGTGCGCGCCGGGCCCGCGCCGGTTTCGCGCCATCGCTGGCCCTGGGCCGCGGGCATCGCGGCGGCGGCGCTGGGCCTGGCGCTGCTGCCGGGCCTGGTCGGGCAGGGCGGTTCGCCCGGCCTGCCACCGGCGCCGGAGCTGGCGCGCAGCGAAGCCACCGTACGGCCGCCGCTGCTGGACGTGCCGGCGACCCGTGTTTCCCCGGTGCCGCGTGCGGACATCAGCGAGCTGGCCGCCGGCCTGAGCGACGAGCCGTCGGCGCGCCCCTGGCCACGTTCGCCGCTGGGCCAGGACGACCGGGCCATGGAGGCCTACCTGGTGCGGCACAACGCACTGATGGCCTCGGACGGCCTGGGCGGTTTCATGCCTTACGTGGACGTCGTCGCGCACGGGGAACCGGGCGCCGGCGAACAGGACAGCGAACAAGACCGCCAGTGAAACGACTCCTGCTGGCCGCCGCCCTGGTCCTGCTGGCGCCCGTCGCGCTGGCCGCGACCGACGCGGCCAGCTGGCTGGCCCGCGTCGGGCCGGCCCTTCGTGGCCTGGATTACCAGGGCACCCTGGTGGTGGTGGCCGGCGGCCGCGTGGATACGCTGCGGGTTTTCCACCGCGTCGACGAGGGCCGAGAGCGCGAGCGCCTGGTGGCGCTGAGCGGCCCGCCGCGCGAAGTCATCCGCGACGGCAGCCGGGTGATGTGCATCGGCACCGGCGACGCGCCGGTGGCCTACGACATGGGCCAGGCCGGTCGCTGGAGTGACGCCCTGGCGATTTCCGAAGCCGCCGGCCTGGCCGGTTACCAGGCCCGCCTTGGCGGCGGCGGCCGGGTCGCAGGGCACGCGGTGCAGCGGGTCGACGTGCTGGCCACCGATCCCTGGCGCTACGGCTACCGCCTGTGGCTGGAAAAACGCAGCGGCCTGCCCCTGCGCGTGGACCTGCTCGACGGCCAGGGCCGGTCCATCGAACAGGTGGCCTTCACCGACATCAGCCTCGACCAGCGGCCCAGCGACGCCGACCTGGCGCCTTCCGCGCCGGCCGAACTCGAACGCGTGTCGCTGCTGCCTTCGCACGCCGGCAAACCGGCGGGCTGGCACGTGCCGGCGCCGCCGGCCGGGTTCCGGCTGCGGGCGACGCGGCCGCTGGCCGACGAGGGCGTGCATCTTCTCTACAGCGACGGGCTGGCCAGCGTCTCGGTCTACGTCGAGCGTGTCGGCGGTGGCCTGCGTGGCGATTCGCGCCGCCAGCGCGGCGCCGTGCATGCGCGTTCGTTCTGGCTGGACGGCTGGCAGGTGCTGGCCATCG
>NZ_CAXBJS010000024.1:0-24082 GCF_963976025.1 uncultured Arenimonas sp. | reverse complement strand
ACGTGCTGCCCAGCCAGGACCGGGCGATGGTGGAAAAAGCCCGCGCCGACGTCGCCCTGCTCGAGCAGGCGCTGGACAACTACCGCCTGGAAAACCTGGCCTATCCGCGCACCGACGACGGCCTGCAGGCGCTGCTCAAACCGCCCGCCAGCCTGGCCCGGCCCGAACGCTACCGGCCCGGCGGCTACATCCGGCGCCTGCCGGACGACCCCTGGGGCAACCCCTACCAGTACGCGTTCCCGGGCCGCAACGGCCGGTTCGACGTGTATTCCTTCGGTGCCGACGGCGCCGCGGGAGGCGAAGGTGATGGCGCGGACATCGGCAACTGGCACTGAGCGCGGCTTCAGCCTGGTCGAGCTGCTGGTCGTGGTGACCGTGCTCGGCCTGCTCGGCGCCGCCGTGATGCTGACGGTGCCCGGCGCCGGCGCACGCCTGGGCGACCAGGCCGACCAGCTGACGGCGCACCTGCAGCGCGCGCGCGAGGAGGCCGTGCTCGGCAACCGCGCCATCGCCGTGCGCGTGGACGCCGGCGGCTACCGCTTCGAACGGCGCGGCTGGGACGGCTGGCAGGTCCTGGCCGAAGCGCCGCTGCACGAACGCCGTTTCCCCGACGGCGTGCAGGCGGACTTCCGCGGCCGCGACCAGGTCGCGCGTTTTGAATTCGACGCCACCGGCGCCAACGTTCCCGCCGACGTCGTGCTGCGCGGCGCGGACAAAACGCTGCGCGTGGCGCTGTTGCCTTCCGGCGAGGTGCAGGTTCATGCGGCGCGCTGAGGCCGGCTTCAGCCTGCTGGAAATGCTGGTGGCCCTGGCGGTCTTCAGCCTGGCCGTGCTGGCGCTGCTGCACCTGTCCGGGCAGAACGCGCGCAGCGCGGTGATCGTCGAAGAACAGGTGCTGGCCGGCATCGTCGCCGACACCGTCGCCGCCGAATCGCTGCTGCTCGACGCCGGCGCGCTGGCCAGTGCGCCCGAAGGCAGCGAAATCGCCGGCGACCGCGAGTGGCGCTGGCGGCGAAGCATCGCCACCACGCCCGTGGCCGGCCTGCAGCGCATCGACATCCAGGTGCATGCGCCCGACGAACAGCGCATCGTGGTGGCGACCCAGGTCTTCCGGGGTGCGCCATGAAGCGTGTGCCGCGCGGCAAGGGTTTCACCCTGGTCGAGATGCTGGTCTCGCTGTTCGTGTTCAGCCTGCTGGCCACGGCCGGCGTGGCGGTGATGGCCTTCACCGTGGACAACCGCAGCGGCGTGTCGGACCGGCTGCAGCGCCTGGGCGAGCTGCAGCGCACGCACGCCCTGCTTCGCGAGGACCTGTCGCAGGCGGCGCCGCGGCGCGTCCGCGACGGCCGCGGCGAGGCCGCACGCAGCGCGTTTTTCGGTGCCCCGGAAGGCGTGGGCGACCCGCTGCTGGCGTTCACCCGGCGCGGCTGGGAAAACCCGGACCAGCTTGCGCGCGCTTCGATGCAGCGTGTCGTCTGGCGTCTTGTCGACGACCGGCTCGAGCGCCTGGTTACACCCGCCCTCGACGGCGCCGCGCCCGGGCCGGCCCAGGTGGTGCTCGACGGCGTCAGCGGACTGCGCCTGGCCTACCGCCACCGCGGCCAGTGGAGCCCGGCCTGGCCAGGTGGCCACGCCGCCGTGCCCGACGCCGTGGAAGTGCGCATGCAGGTCGAAGGTTTCGGCGAACTGCGCCAGGTTTTCCTGATCGCCGGGCAGCAGCCATGAGCGGGCGTGCCCGGCAAAAAGGCGTGGCGCTGCTGACCGTGCTGCTGCTGGTGGCGGTGATGTCGGTGCTGCTGGTGCTGGTGCTCGACGACATCCGCTTCGGCCAGCGCCGCGCCTTCAACGCCGCTTCGCAGTCGCAGGCGCAGTGGTATGCGCTGGGCGCCGAGGACCTGGCCGGCACGCAGCTGAAGGCGCTATGGCGCCGCGATCCGCTGCGCACGCCGCCCGACGGCGACTGGAATGGCCGCACCCACGTATTCCCGCTCGACCATGGCCTGATGCAGGTCACGCTGTCGGACCAGACCCGCTGCTTCAACCTCAACAGCGTCGTCGAAGGCGCCGGCGAAATGCTGCAGCGGCGTGAGTCCGGCCTGCGCCAGTTCCGCGCCCTGCTCGAAGCCCTGGAAGTGCCTCCGGGCCGCGCCGGCTCGCTGGCGGACAACCTGGCCGACTGGATCGACAGCGACAACCAGCCCGGACCCCGCGGCGCCGAAGACGCCAGCTACCTCGCCTCGGCCGAGCCCTACCGCAGCGCCGCCACCCTGCTGGCCGAAACCAGCGAACTGCGCGCCGTGCTGGGTTTCGACGCCGCGCTGTACGCAAAACTGCGGCCGCACGTGTGCGCCCTGCCGACGACGGCGCCGAGCCCGGTGAATCTCAACCTGCTGCAGGCCGACGATGCCCTGCAGCTGGTCGCGCTCACCGAAGGCCGCCTCGATGTCGCCACGGCGCGCCAGGTGATCCGGCGCCGCCCGCCCGGCGGCTGGCGCGACGTGGCCGGATTCTGGACCCTGCCGGAAATGGCCCGGGCCTTCCCCGACGACAGCGCGCTCGCCCAGGCCAGCCTGCGCAGCCGCTATTTCGCCCTGCAGGCGCGCGTGCGCCACCTCGATGCCGAGGTGGTGCTGAGCAGCCTGCTGGAAATCGATGACGCAGGGCGCATCCGCACCCTCGCCCGCCGCTGGACACCCACCGAATGAAACCCGCCCTGCACCTGATGCTCCTGCCCGCCGACGGCGCGGCGCGCGACCTGTTCGCCGATGCCCGCGGCCAGCCCCTGGCGCATCCGTCGCAGCCCGGCGAAGCCTGCCGGCGCGTGCTGGCCGTGCCGGCACAGTCGCTGGTGCTGCGCCGGGTGGGCGCCGGTTTCGCCAGCCCGGCGCAGGCGCGGGCCGCAGCGTGGCACGCACTGGATGGCCAGCTGGCCGTGCCGCGCGAATCGCTGGACTGGGTGGTCGGCGACGCGGCGGCCGACGGTTCACGCTGGGTCGTCGGCTTCGCGCCTGAACTGCGCCAGGCCTGGCTGGCCCGGGCGGCGGCCTGCGGCTTCACCCCCGACCGGATCGTGCCGGACTGCCTGCTGCTTCCCGCACCCGCGGATCAGCAAGCCGTCGTGGTGGTCGAAAGCCCCGCCGGCACCTTGCTGGTGCGCACTGCCGACCAGGCCTTCGCCGCCGAACCCGGACTGGCCACGCACCTGCTGGCGGGCCGGATGGTCGAACGCGTCGGCACGGACGCAGCGGCCGTTCTGTTGGGTGGCGCCCTTGAAGCCAGCGTGCCCGACCTTGCCGCGAAGGCGAACGCGAGCAAGGGCGCGGCCAGGCCTGTGCCCGCGCGCCGCCTGCTGGCCCTGGCGGCCGCGGTGGTGCTGTCGCCACTGCTGGTCTGGACCGCCCAGGCCCTGCGCCACGACCTGGCCGCGGCCCGGATCCAGGCCGAGGCCGACAGCCAGCTGCAGACCGTCGCGCCCGACGCCGCCGGCCCGGGCCGCCCGCTGGCCCGTGCCCGCGCCGCGCTGGCCCAACGCCAGGCCCCGGATCGTTTCGGCCAGTTGGTCACGGCGCTGCTGGCTGCCCAGTCGCAGGTGCCCGGTTCGCAGCTGCAGGCGATTGAGCTCCAGTCCGACGGCGTGCTCGAAGTGCGCTGGCTGCACGACCCCGACGGCCTGCCCGTCGACCTGGCGCAAACCCTGGCCGACCACGGCGTGGCGCTGGCGCAAACCGGCACCGAGCCCGCCGGCGAACGGGCCGTCACCACCCTGCTGCTGAGTGAACTGCCATGACCGCCTTGATTGCCCGCTTCGACACGTTGCACCAGCGCTGGCTCGCCTTCAGCCCGCGCGAACGCGCGATGCTGGGCCTGATGGCCGCCGCGATCGCCGCCTTCGTCTACGCCTATGGCCTGGCCCTGCCGCTGTCGCGCTGGGCGGAAGCCGCGCAGGCGCGCCACCAGCTGGCGATCGCCGAACACGCCCAGGTGCAGCGCATCGTGGCCGACATCGCCTCGATGCCTGCCGCTTCCGCACCGGCTGCTGCGCAGACCCTGGCCGACAGTGCCAGCGCGCTGGGTCTGGAGGTCGAGTCTGCGAATGTGCAGGCCTCTGGCCAGGTGCGCGTCGTCCTGGCGCCGGCCGCGCCGGACCTGCTCTTCGCGTGGATTGAACAGCAGCGCCTCGCCGGCCAGCCGCCGATTGCGGCCCGGCTGCAGTCAGGCGAAGGCGGCGTGGCCGCCGAGCTGGACTTCTAGACGAACTCGCCCAGCCGCATCCACTTGGTGGCGACCCACTTCTCGCCCGCCAGCACCGGCGCGCCGCCGTGGCGGGTGCCGGTCATTTCGTGCGGACGGTCGTAGCTGAAGAAGACCGCATTGCCCTTGATCGGCGCCACGTCGAAACGCACGTCGGGAAAGGTGGTTTCGCCGCCGGCCTCGGGCGTGTTGAGGTACATCACCACCGACGCCACGCGCTGGCCGCCGTTGGCCAGGATGCCGGCGGTGCCGGACTTGGCCGGATCGAAATAATCGAAATGCGGCTTGTACTGGGCGCCGGGGCCGTAACGCAGGATCTGCAGGCCCTCGCCGTATTCCAGCGGCCAGGCGCACAGCGTCGCCAACCGCGCCTCGATGCGCCGCACCAGTTCGTTTTCGCCACGCGTGAAGAACATGCCTTCGCTGGTGCGGCCTTCGTGCACCTGGCTCACGCCTTCGTCGAGCAGGAAGGTTTCCGAGCGGGTCAGGCGCTGGCGCGCCAGCGCGATCAGGCCGTCGCATTCCTCGTCGGAAAGCACGCTGCCAAGCACGACCACGCGCGGGTGTTTGAGGTTGGCCAGCACCGGCACGCGGCGGTCACCGCCGTCGAGGAAATGCGGGCCGCCGCGCTCCATCGGCTCGGGCACCGCGGTGGGTTCGGGCAGGCCGTTGGCGCGGGCGTGCTCGACCAGCAGCGCGTGCAATACCTCCTGCACGGCATCGACGGCCTTTTCCTGCTGCCAGCCTTCAACGACCATGGCATCGACCACGTCCATCGGTTCGCGGCCCGCCTGGGCCTGTTCGATGATCCATTGGCGCAGCGGCGCAGGCAGGTCCAGCGTGGTCATGGGGGCTCCCGGGGCGTTGGAAAATACTGTCGGGGCCCGATGTTACCGCGGCGCGACGGTTTCGCGACGCTTGCCCCGTCCCGGGCCGCCATACGGTCCCGGACTGAAACTTTTCAGCCATGCCAGCGACACCCCGCCGACAAGAAACTGACTTTTTGTAACAAAGTCGTCACGGCCAGGCCCTAACTTGCGCTGCATCCGGCGGGTGGTCCGCCGGCCCTGATTCCCGCCGAGGCCCCGCCACCATGAAACATTCCCGCAACCTGCTTTTCACCAGCCTGCTGCTGGCCCTCTCGACCCCGGCCCTGGCCGAAGTCACGATCGACGTGATCGGCGGCTCCGAGGTCACCTTCGAAGGCCTGGTCCAGGCCGACGGCAACTGGTTCGACAACGACGTCGCCGACCTCAACGGCAACGGCACGAACGGCAAGGACAGCGAGTTCGAACTGCGCCGCGCCGAGCTCGTGGTCAAGGGCAAGGGCCCGGGCATGTGGAGCTGGGTCGTTGGCTATGACGCCAAGGCCGACAAGTTCCTCGATACCAACGTCGCCTACAAGTTCAATGGCGCCACCACGCTGACCGTGGGCCAGTTCAAGCAGCCCAACAGCATGGAAGAGCTGTCGAGCACCAAGAACAACGACTTCATCTCCAAGGCGACCGCCACCAACACCTTCGCCGTGGCGCGCCGCCTGGGCGTCCAGCTGGGCACCGCCGGCGACAACTGGGGCCTGACCGGCAGCGTGTTCGGCCGCGAGCTGACCGACGGCGCCATGGGCCCCGGTTTCGGCCTGCGGGGTTATTTCACCCCGGTCAACGCCGACGGCCAGCTGCTGCACCTGGGCCTGTCCTACGTGGACCTGGACACCGACGCCGACACCCTGCGCCTGCGCGCCCGCCCGCAGGCCGACCTGGCCACCGTGCGCCTGGTCGACACGGGCAGCCTGCGCGACACCGACCGCCAGAACACCCTTGGCGCGGAAATGGCCTGGGTCAACGGCCCGGTCAAGGTGCAGGGTGAATATTTCACCAGCAATGTCGATCGTTACGGCACCGGCGGCGACTTCACCGGCGACGCCTGGTACCTGTCGGGCATGTGGAACGTCACCGGCGAGACCTGGGGCTACAAGAACGGCGTCATCACCACCTCGCGCGCCGATTCCCCGGCCTCGGGCATGTGGCAGCTGGGCCTGCGTTATGACGCCATCAACCTGGACGATGGCAGCGTGTTGGGCGGAGAAATGAACAGCCTGACCGCCGGCGTCAACTGGTACCTGCGCTCGAACTTCAAGTTCTCGGTGAACTACGTGATGGTCGAATCCGACCGCCGCGGCATCCAGGACGACCCGAACATCCTCGAGGCCCGCGCTTCCTTCTTCTGGTGAAGCTGAACGGCGGTCCCCGCCCGGGGGCCGCCCGCATGACCATGTAACCCCGCTGTCACATTCGTCATAAATCATTGACACCCAAGGGCGAGGCACTGCCCGCCCTACCCCGGATACCCAAGGAGTTGACCGTGTTTAGCTCGCTCAAGACCAAGTCCCGCATCGCCGTCCTGGCCGTTGCCGCCGTGCTGGGCACCTCCGCCCAGGCCGCCGAGATCACCGGCGCCGGCGCCTCGTTCGTGTTCCCCACCATGTCCCGCTGGTCGGCCGACTACAACGAAGCCACCGGCCACCGCGTCAACTACCAGTCCATCGGCTCGGGCGGCGGCATTGCCCAGATCAAGGCCAACACCGTTGACTTCGGTTCCTCGGACGCCCCGCTCAAGCCCGATGACCTGGCCGCTTCCAACCTGGCCCAGTTCCCGTCCGTGATGGGCGGTATCGTGCCGGCCTTCAACGTGCCGGGCATCGCCGCCAACGGCCTCAAGCTCGACGGCGCCACCCTGGCCAACATCTACCTGGGCAAGATCAGCAAGTGGAACGACCCGGCCATCGCCGGCCTCAACCCGGGCGTGGCCCTGCCGGACCTGCGCATCACCGTCGTGCACCGTTCGGACGGTTCGGGCACCACCTTCAACTTCGTCAACTACCTGTCCAAGGTGTCGCCGGAGTGGCAGACCAAGGTCGGTGAAGGCACCTCCGTGCGCTGGCCGACCGGCGTGGGCGGCAAGGGCAACGAGGGCGTGACCGCCTACGTGAAGCAGATCAAGGGCGCCATCGGCTACATCGAGCTGTCCTACGCTCTGACCAACAAGGTCGCCTACGCGACATTGAAGAACGCCAACGGCAAGTTCGTCGAGGCCTCCAACGAGTCGATCCAGGCCGCCGCGGCCAGCGCCGAGTGGGGCCAGGCCAAGGACTTCTACCTGGTGGTGACCAATGCCCCGGGCGACGAGGCCTGGCCGATCGCCGCGACCAACTTCATCCTGATGTCCAAGCGTCCGAAGAACGCCGAAGGCAACAAGGCCGCCCGCGAGTTCTTCGACTGGGTCTACGAGAACGGCGACGAGTCGGCCACCCAGCTCGGCTACGTGCCGCTGCCGGATGCCCTTGTCGAGCAGATCGAAGCCTACTGGGCCGCGAACTTCAAGTAAGCGTCATCCGCTGACACGGCCCGCGCGCCACCCGGCGCGCGGGCCGGGTTCAACACGCAGGCACCACCACAAGAGCGCCGCGCATGCACACCGCTTCCGCCCCGAACCCCGTTGACCGCTCGCACCGCGCCGATGCCTTCGGCGACTGGGCGTTCCGGAACCTCGTCACGCTGGCCGGCTGGTTCGTGCTGGCCGCGCTGGGCCTGGCTGCCCTGTCGATGCTCTGGGGCGGCCGCGAGGCCTTCATGGAGTTCGGCCCGGGCTTCCTGACCTCGACCGCATGGAACCCGGTCACCGAGGAATACGGCGCCCTGGTCGCGATCTACGGCACCATCGTCAGCACCATCATCGCGATGATCATCGCGGTCCCTGTCAGCTTCGGCATCGCGCTTTTCCTCACCGAGGTGGCTCCGTCCTGGATCCGCCAGCCGCTGGGAACCGCCATCGAACTGCTGGCCGGCATCCCGTCGATCATCTACGGCATGTGGGGCCTGTTCGTCCTGGCGCCCTTCCTTTCCAACAATGTCTATCCCTGGGTCGACGAGAACATGGGCGCCCTGCCCTTCCTCGGCGTGCTCTTCCGCGGACCGCCGCTGGGCATCGGCATGCTGACCGCCGGCATCGTGCTGGCGATCATGATCATCCCCTTCATTTCCTCGGTGATGCGCGACGTCTTCAACACCGTGCCCAATCGCCTCAAGGAATCGGCCTACGCGCTGGGTTCGACCACCTTCGAAGTGGTCTGGGACATCGTTCTGCCCTACACCCGCTCGGCGGTGATCGGCGGCATCTTCCTGGGCATGGGCCGTGCCCTGGGCGAGACCATGGCCGTCACCTTCGTGCTCGGCAACTCGCACCACATCAATGCCTCGCTGCTGATGCCGGGCAACTCCATCGCCGCCTCCATCGCCAACGAGTTCGCCGAAGCCACCACGCCGATGTACCAGTCGGCCCTGCTGGCCCTGGGCTTCGTGCTGTTCATCGTCACCTTCGTGGTGCTGGCCATCGCCAAGCTGATGTTGATGCGCCTGGCCAAGCGGGAGGGCAACTGATGACCGCGCTCGCCCAACGAATGTACTTCCGCCGCCGCCTGGTGAACGCCACGGCCATGGTGCTGTCGGCCGCTGCGACCGTGTTCGGCCTGTTCTGGCTGGTCTGGATCCTGTGGGTCACGATCAGCAAGGGCATCGACGCGATGAGCCTGCAGCTGTTCACCGAGATGACGCCGCCGCCCGGGCAGGACACCGGCGGCCTGAAGAACGCCATCGTCGGCTCGCTGATGCTCAGCTCGCTGGCCGTGGCGATGGGCGCGCCGGTCGGCATCGCCGCCGGCACCTACCTGTCCGAATACGCCCGGGCCCGGAAGATCGGCGAGGTCATCCGCTTCGTCAACGACATCCTGCTGTCGGCGCCGTCGATCGTGCTCGGCCTGTTCATCTATACCGTCGTGGTGCGCACGACCGGCAGCTTCTCCGGCTACGCCGGCTCGATCGCCATGGCCTTCATCGTGCTGCCGGTGGTGGTGCGCACGACCGACGAGATGCTGCGCCTGGTACCAAGCCAGATGCGCGAGGCGGCGCTGTCCCTGGGCATCCCGCAGTGGAAGGTGACCACGCAGATCCTCTACCGCGCCGCGCTGCCGGGCATCATCACCGGCGTGCTGCTGGCCCTGGCGCGCATCGCCGGCGAAACCGCGCCGCTGCTGTTCACCGCCTTCAACAACCAGTACTGGAGCACCGACATGTCGGGCGCGATGCCCAACCTGCCGGTCACCATCTTCCAGTTCGCCATGAGTCCCTTCGAGTACTGGAACCAGCTGGCCTGGGCCGGCGCCTTCCTGATCACCCTGTTCGTGCTGGCCGTTTCGCTGGTCGCACGCGCCATCCTGCTGCGCAAGAAGACCCACCATGACTAACGCCCCGATCACCTTCGCCACCGCCGTCCCGAACGCGGCCACCGACGATTCGCCGCTGGAAGTGAAGCTGGCCGCGCGTGACCTGGCCTTCCACTACGGTGACTTCGCCGCGCTCAAGGACATCAACCTCGATATCCCGAAGAACAAGGTATCGGCGCTGATCGGCCCCTCCGGCTGCGGCAAGTCGACGCTGCTGCGCGTGTTCAACCGCATCTACTCGATCTACCCGGGCCAGCGTGCCAGCGGCCAGGTACTGCTTGACGGCGAAGACGTGCTGGACCCGAAGTACCCGCTCAACAAGCTGCGCAGCAAGATCGGCATGGTGTTCCAGAAGCCGGTGCCGTTCCCGATGACCATCCAGGACAACATCGCCTACGGCATCGGCCACTACGAAAAGCTTTCGAAGTCCGACATGGCCGACCGCGTCGAGGAAGCCCTGCGCCAGGCGGCGCTGTGGGACGAAGTCAAGGACAAGCTCAAGCAGAGCGCCCTGGGCCTGTCCGGCGGCCAGCAGCAGCGCCTGTGCATCGCGCGCGCGGTGGCCCTGAAGCCGCAGGTCATCCTGTTCGACGAACCGACCTCGGCGCTCGACCCCATCGCCACCGGCAAGATCGAGCAGCTCTTCGCCGAGCTCAAGCAGCAGTTCACCATCCTGATCGTCACGCATAACATGCAGCAGGCGGCGCGCTGTTCCGACTTCACCGCCTTCATGTACCTGGGCGAGCTGGTCGAGCACGGCCCGACCACGACCATCTTCACCAAGCCCACCAAGCAGCAGACCGAAGACTATATTACCGGCCGATTCGGCTGAGGAATTCCACCATGCCCCATACCCACGACCACATCGTCAAAAGCTACGACGACGAGCTCAAGCGCCTCGACGGCGAAATCATCCGTATGGGCCAGATCGCCGTCGCCCAGCTCGACGCCGCCATCGACGTGCTGCAGCGCCGCGACACCCAGGCCGCGATGCGCGTGGTGGCCAACGACGAGGCCATCGACACGCTCGAACACGAAGTCAGCCACGACGTGCTGCGCCTACTGGCCCTGCGCCAGCCGATGGCGCGCGACCTGCGCGAGGTCTACGCCGCGCTGCGCATTTCGTCGGACATCGAGCGCATCGGCGACTACGCCGCCAACGTCGCCAAGCGCAGCATGGTGCTCAACCAGACCGCGCCGGTTTCGGCCGCCCGCGGCCTGCCGGCCCTGGCCAAGCTGGCCAACGCCCTGGTCACCGAATCGCTGGAAGCCTACCGCGAGCGCGACGCCGACCGCGCCCTTGCCGTGCGCGGCCGCGACGTGGAAATCGACGCCGAATACACCGGCCTGTTCCGCGAGCTGCTGACCTACATGGCCGAAGACCCGCGCCAGATCACCGCCTGCACCCACCTGCTGTTCATCGCCAAGAACATCGAGCGCATCGGCGACCACGCCACCAACATCGCCGAGAACACCTGGTTCCTGGTGCACGGCGAACTGCCGGAGGGCGATCGCGAGAAGGGCGACCTGACCAGCCAGGTAACGTCCGGCCAGTAAGGCGCGACCCGTGGCGCCAAGCCCGCCATAATGGCGGGCATGAGCCCAGAACCAACGCAATCCCCGGGCGCCGCGGTCCGGCGCCGCTGGCGGAACCTGCGCGAGGACCTCGCGTCCCGGCTGTCTCCCCTGCGCGACAGCCTGCCGGCCGAAGCGATGCGGCGATTCGTTGAAATCGACCTGCTGACCCACGCCGCCTCGCTTTCCTTCTACACGATGCTGTCGCTGGCGCCGCTGCTGGTGCTGGTGCTGTGGCTCACCGCCTCCCTGTACCCGCCGGCGCAGGCCGCGCTGATGGAGCAGATCGGCGCCATTGCGGGCGACAATGCCCGCGAGGTGGCGCGCACCGTCGTCGAAAACGCCCAGGACCGCCCCGACATCGGTTCACTCGCCGGCTGGTGGAGCACGCTGCTGCTGTTCGTTGCCGCCACTGCCGTGTTCGCACGCCTGCAGGCCACGCTCAACCGCATCTTCAGCACCGACGCCACCAACCTGCCGCGCGGGCTGATGCCCTGGCTGCGCAAGCGGGTTTTTTCCTTCGGCGTGGTCTTCGCCCTGGGTTTCCTGCTGCTGGTTTCCATGCTGCTGACCACGGCATTGCAGGTGGTGCTGGCACACGCGCCGTCATTGCTGCCGCTGCTGGGCAATGCGGTCACGCTGCTGATGTATGTGGTGGTTTTCGCCCTGCTCTACCGTTTCCTGCCCGACCGCCCGGTGCCGTGGCAGCGCGCCATCATCGGCGGCGCGATCACGGCCGGGCTGTTCGTCCTGGGCCGCTGGGCCATCGGCCTGTACCTGTCCGAGGCAGCACCGGGCAGCGCCTATGGTTCCTTCGGAACCCTGGTGCTGCTGCTGGTGTGGATCTTCTACGCCGCGCTGGTGTTCTTCTGCGGCGCCCTGGTCACCGCCGTCATGGACGACCGCCTGCGCCGACAGGCGAAGCGCTAGCGGCAGCAGGGAAAGCAGGACGACGGCAAGCGCCAGCAGGATCCACCGCGGGTCCACCAGGACGCCCGCCAGCGCCGCCGCAACCGGTGTCAGGGCGCGACCGATACCCTGGCTCAGGGCCACCTGGCCGTTGCGATGGCCGGCATCCGCGCCGAAGCGCAGCTGCACCAGCCAAGGCCTGGCCAGGGTGTGCAGGCCGGCACCCAGCCCGAACAAGGCCACGCCCAGGCCGGCGACGGCCATTGATTTGGCGAAAGCCGCGGCAGCGAGCCCCGCGGCCTGCATCAGCATCGGCCAGACGGTGAGCACGGTGATCGAAGGCAGGCGACCGCCGCGCAGAAGCCACATCCTTCCCGGCAGCTGCGCCAGGCCGAAAGCCGCCAGCACCAGGGCCGCCTGTGCCAGTTCGATGCCGCGGGAAACAAGCAGCGGTACGAACAGCGTGATCAGGGCCATGCCGGCCACGGTGCCCGAAGTGAATACCGTCGCCAGTGCGGCGATCGAACCCCGCGGACGTGGGTGGTTCGACGAGGGTGGGGCCAGGTGTTCCGGCACGGCAGGCAGGCCCGGCAGCACCTTGCGCTCCACCAGCCAGCCGGCCGTCAGCACGGCCACGGCGCCGGCCAGCAACGAGGTTCGCAGGTCGGCGTGTTCGACCAGGTTGCCGAGCAACGGCAGGAAGACCGTGCTCGCCAGCCCTCCCATCACCGTAACCGCCGCCAGTCCGCGAAGCCGCAGCCCCGGGTCGGAAATCGCCCGGTGCACGAGGGCGAAAGCCGTTTCATAAAGCGTGAGCGCCATGCCCATGCCGATTCCCAGCCAGCCCAGGAACAAGGCCGCCGGCTGCCGGAAAACGGCGAGCACCAACAAGCCACACACCCCCGCCAACAGCCCGACCCGGAACAGCGCCGCGCCGTGGCCGCGGTCGAAGCCCCGCCCGACCCGCGGGGCCACCAGGGCAGCCACCAGCAGGGCGGCGGAGTACGCCGCCGCCACCCAGGCCATCGACAACCCGAACTTCGCCTGCATCGGCAGCTGCCAGACGGGGAAGCCGTAATACAGCACGCCCCAGGCCACGCACTGCGCGAGACCCAGCCACCACACTGCCGCACCGCCGCGTCGCGACATCGCCGGAGCCTCAGCCGCAGCAACCCGCGGTGGCTTTGACGGGCACCTTGTTTGCCAGGGCAGCCGGCTTCGCAGATCCGCAGCCACAGCCCGTGTTGCCTTCTGCCTTCGCGTCCTCGTCGGCGACGCAGCAGGCCGAGTTGTCTTTGGCCGGCGGACCACCGCAGCAGCCTCCGGCGGCCTTTTCGGGCTTACCGGCAGCAGCGGGCTCGTCGGCAAACTGGGTGATGCAGACGCCGGTTTCCGGAAGCACCAGTTCGACCCGGCGTGCGGCCTCCCAGTCGCCCGCCAGGGCGGCGGCCACCGAGCGCACCTGTTCGTAACCGGTCAGCAGCAGGAAGGTCGGCGCGCGGCCGTAGCTCTTCATGCCGACGACGGGGTGACGCAGTTCTTCGGCGCCGTGCGGGCGCACGCTGCCGCAGCTGTGCTGGTTCGGGTCGATCAGCGGGGCCAGCGCGGTCGGGCTTTGCGTGCCAGCGTGCACCGACAGCCGCACCTCCGACAGCAGCGACAGGTCCGGGCGGAAGCCGGTTGCCGCGACGATCTCGTCCACGGCAGGCAGTCTTTGTTCGCCGGCGCGTACGACGATGCCCGAGGCTGTGTTTTCAAGCGCGTCGATCTCGATGCCGGTGTGCACCGTCAGCGAGCCCTCCTCCACGAGGCGGGCGATGTCCTGGCCGAGCCTGCCGCGCTCCTTGAGCTGGTCGTTGTCGCCACCGCCGAGAACGCGCGCCAGGGAGCTGCGCCGCAGCGCCCAGTGCACGTGCATGCCCGGCGACTGCCTGGACAGGCGCGCCAGGTCCTTGAGCACGTTGAAGGCAGAATGGCCGCTGCCCACCACCAGCAAGCGCTTGCCGGCATAACGATCGCGCTGTTCCCCGAGCACGTCGGGAATGCCGTAGGCAATCTGATTGCTCAATGCGCGTTCACCCAGGGCGGGCAGGCCGGAAGCGCCAAGGAAGTTGGGATTCTCGATGGTGCCCGAGGCGTCGATCACGCCCTGGGCAAGCACCTCGTGCTCCCCGTTGGCGTCCCGGTATTGCACGACGTAGGGCTGTGTGCCGCGGCCGGCGTCCTTCATCAGGTCACGCCGGTGGCGGGCGACGCCCAGCACGCGGGCACGCAGGCGCAGCCGCGGCGCTATCTCCGGGGTGGCAGCCAGGGGCCGCAGGTAGCGTTCGACCACCTCGCCGCCGGTCGGGAACGCAGCCAGGTCCGGCTGCTCCCAGCCCCTGGCGGCCAACAGGCCAAGGGCCTGGCTGTCGATGGTGAACTCCCAGGGCGAAAACATGCGCACGTGCGCCCAGCGCTGCATGCCGGCGCCGACCGAATCGCCGGCTTCGAGCAGCAGCGGCTCGAGGCCGCGCGAAAGCAGGTGGGCGGCGGCGGCCAGGCCGACCGGGCCGGCGCCGATGATGACAACGGGAAGCGGGGTGTTCATGACGATCTCCTCTGGACTCCCGGGCCGGGATTTAATTGGTAGGAACAACTATTTGGGCAAAAAAACTCAGCCGCAGCCCGGGCCGGCTTCGCCCGGGGCACAGGTGGACGGGGCGCAGGCTCCCGGGACAAATCGCTGTTCGGCGGCCCTGGCCAGGCGCTGGATCAGTTCGGTGGCGCCGGCCCGGATCTCGGGGGCCAGGTCGCCCAGCAGGGCCGCCTGCTGCTGCACCATCTCGTCGTCGATGCGCTTGAACAGGGCGCGGCCCGCCGGCGTGATGCGCAGCGACTGGGCCCGGGCGTCGTCGGGGTCGGGCAGGCGTTCGACGTAGGCCTTGCGCACCAGGGCGTCGACCACGCGGGTGACGGTGCTCTTGTCCAGCCTCAGGGCCTCGGCCATGGCCTGGGCGCGCATCGGGCCGCGCGTCACCAGCACTTCCAGGGCATGGCACTGGGTGACCGAAATGTCGTGGCAGCAGATGCGGTCGCGGTCGCGGACCTGGTAGATCCGGACCAGCTCGGCCACGGCGGCCTGGAGGCTGCGGGCGTCTTGCATCAGCTTGCTGTTGACGGTGCCTGCCATGGGGTGTGGCCATTTAGTTGCGTGTGCCAACCATATTCCCCTGCCCCGCCCCGCGTCAAGCCCCCGGTATCCAAGAACCGGGGCCGGACCCTGACCCCTGCTTCACCGCCATCGGGTAGAATGGCCGGGCTCGATGCGCGGAGCGGGAGAGGCTGGCCATGGCCAGCGCCGAAGGCGTAACGCCCGTAATCGCTCAGGACCCGGAACCGCAACCGCGCGAGCGACTCTGGAGAGACCGGAACCAGCCGGCGCCGAAGGGGCATGGCCGCATGCAGATGCCGGCCAAAACTCTCAGGCAAAAGGACAGAGGGGCGCCCCGTGCGGCATGCACGGACCCTTCCCTCGTCCGGATCGACCATGAATCGCGACAGCCTGCGCCAGCTCGAGCACCACGACGCCTTCCTCGAACGCCACATCGGCCCCAACGACGCCGAGATCGCGCACATGCTGCGCACCATCGGCCACGATTCGCTTGAATCGCTGACCGACGCCATCGTGCCCGGAAGCATCAAGTCGGCGGCGCCGCTGGCGCTTCCCGAAGCGATTTCCGAAGTCGAGGCGATCGCCAAGATCCGCGCCGTCGCCAGCCGCAACCAGGTCTTCCGCAGCTTCATCGGCCAGGGTTATTACGGCACCCACACGCCGAACGTGATCCTGCGCAACATCCTGGAAAACCCCGCCTGGTACACCGCCTACACGCCCTACCAGGCCGAGATCTCCCAGGGCCGCATGGAAGCGCTGATCAACTTCCAGACCATGTGCGCCGACCTCACCGGCATGGAGATCGCCAACGCCTCCCTGCTCGACGAAGCCACCGCCGCCGCCGAAGCCATGACCCTGGCCAAGCGTTCGGGCAAGTCCAAGTCGAACGTCTTCGCGGTGTCCAGCGGCGTGCACCCGCAGACCCTGGAAGTGCTGCGCACCCGCGCCGAACCGATGGGCATCGAACTGGCCGTCGCCGCCGACGCCGACCTGGCCGGCATCGAAGCCTTCGGCGTGCTGCTGCAGTACCCCGACACCTACGGCCACGCCAACGACTACCGCGCCCTGGCCGAAGCCGTGCACGCGCGCGGCGGCCTGGTCTGCGTGGCGACCGACCTGCTCGCGCTCGCCCTTCTGACCCCGCCGGGCGAATGGGGCGCCGACATCGTGGTCGGCAATACCCAGCGTTTTGGCGTGCCCTTCGGCTTCGGCGGTCCGCACGCGGCCTTCATGGCCTGCCGCGACGCCTTCAAGCGCTCGATGCCGGGCCGCCTGATCGGTGTATCCATCGACGCCGAAGGCAAGGCCGCCTACCGCCTGACGCTGCAGACCCGCGAACAGCACATCCGCCGCGAGAAGGCCACGTCCAACATCTGCACCGCCCAGGTGCTGCTGGCGGTGATGGCGTCCATGTACGCCGTCTACCACGGCCCCGAGGGCATCCGCCGCATCGCCACCCGCACCCACCGCCTGGCGGCGCTGCTGGCGACGGCGCTGCGCAAGGCTGATGTGGAAGTGGGCACCGGCTTCTTCGACACCCTGCACGTCACCGGCGTTGATGCCGATGCGGTGCACGCCCGCGCCGCCGCCGCGCGCATCAACCTGCGCCGCATCGACGGCCGCAGCCTGGCGATCAGCCTGGACGAAACCAGCACCCGCGCCGATGTGCTGGCGCTGGCCAAGCTCTTCGGCGCCCGCATCGACGACATCGATGAACTCGACGCCAGCACTGCCGACGCGTTGCCGGCACCGCTGCGCCGCGAGTCCGATTTCATGCAGCACCCGGTGTTCAACACCCACCACAGCGAACACGAGCTGCTGCGCTACATGCGTTCGCTGGCCGACAAGGACCTGGCGATGGATCGCACCATGATCCCGCTGGGCAGCTGCACGATGAAGCTCAACGGCACCGCGGAAATGATCCCGGTGACCTGGCCGGAGTTCGCCAACATCCATCCGCTGGCGCCGGCCGACCAGACCGGCGGCTACCGCGAGCTGGTGGACACGCTTGAAGCGATGCTGGTCGAGTGCACCGGCTACGACGCCGTCAGCCTGCAGCCCAACTCCGGCGCCCAGGGCGAATACGCCGGGCTGCTGGCGATCCGCGGCTATCACCGCGCCAACGGCCAGCCCGAGCGCGACATCTGCCTCATTCCGGAATCCGCTCACGGCACCAACCCGGCTTCGGCGCAGATGTGCGGCATGACCGTGGTGGTGACCAAGTGCGATGCCAACGGCAACGTCGACCTCGCCGACATCCGTCGCAACGCCGAGAAATATTCGGACCGCCTGGCGGCGCTGATGATCACCTACCCGTCCACGCACGGCGTGTTCGAGGAAGACGTGGTCGAGATCTGCGAAGTCGTGCACCAGCACGGCGGCCAGGTTTATACCGACGGCGCCAACATGAACGCCCTGGTCGGCCTGGCCAAGCCCGGCAAGTGGGGCTCGGACGTCAGCCACCTCAACCTGCACAAGACCTTCTGCATCCCGCACGGCGGCGGCGGCCCGGGCGTCGGCCCCTGCGCGGTGAAGGCGCACCTGGCGCCCTTCCTGCCCAAGGCCCTGGGCGGCCGCGGCGACGTCGGCATGGTCAGCGCCGCCACGTTCGGCAGCGCCTCGATCCTGCCGATCAGCTGGATGTACATCACGCTGATGGGTGCCGAAGGGCTGCGCAAGGCCACGCAGGTCGCCCTGCTCAACGCCAACTACATCGCCCGCCGCCTGGCGCCGCATTACAAGACGCTCTACACCGGCCGCAACGGCCTGGTGGCGCACGAGTGCATCCTGGACCTGCGCCCGCTCAAGGACAGCACCGGCATCAGCGCCGAGGACGTGGCCAAGCGCCTGATCGATTTCGGCTTCCATGCGCCGACGCTCAGCTTCCCGGTCGCCGGCACGCTGATGGTGGAGCCGACTGAAAGCGAATCGCTGCACGAACTCGACCGTTTCATCGACGCGATGATCCAGATCCGCGACGAAATCCGCGCCGTCGAGGAAGGCAAGCTCGACCGCGAGGACAACCCGCTGCGCAACGCGCCGCACACCGCCACCGCGGTGACGGCCAGTGAGTGGACCCACGCCTACCCGCGTGAACTGGCCGCCTTCCCGCTGGCCAGCCTGCGCCAGCAGAAGTACTGGCCGCCGGTGGCGCGCGTGGACAACGTCTACGGCGACAAGAACGTGATGTGCGCCTGCATCCCCGTGGACGCCTACAAGGAAGCCGAAGAGGCCTGAAGCACGACGGTGGTGGCCACGACCGTGGCCACCACCCACAGCACGTTCACGCGTCCGGAAGCCAGCAAGGCAAGCCCGATCAGTGCGACGGCGGCGTCGCCGCCGCCGTGCACACCCGCAGGCAGCACGACGCCCAGGAAGGCCGCGGCCAGCAGTCCCACCACCGCGGCATTGATGCCGGCGATGACGGGCGGCGCCCAGGACTGCCGGGCCAGCCGCGACCACAGCGGCAGCAGCGCGGCCATCAGCAGCAATCCCGGCAGGAAGATCGCCAGCAGCGCGACCGCAGCGCCAGCCGCCGGCAACTGCCCGGTCGGCACCAGCGCGCCCAGGTAGGCCGCCAGAGAAAACATCGGCCCGGGCACGGCCTGCGCCGCCCCGTAGCCGGCCAGGAAGTCCTGCCCGCCGATCCAGTCCGTGGCCACGGTGGACTGTTCCAGCAGCGGCAGCACCACGTGGCCGCCGCCGAACACCAGCGCACCGGCTTCGTAGAACGCAGCCGCGAGGGAAGCCAGGGACGCGGGTCCGTCGGCGACCAGCAATGCCAGCACCAGGCCGACGCCGAACAGCGCGAGCAGCATCCAGGCAATTCGCCGGCCGTGACCGACGGCGAGCTCTTCCGCGGGCAGCCGCGGTACGCCGCGGCAAAGCCAGAGACCGAGCAGACCGCCCGCCGCGATCATCGCCAGCTGCCGCCAGGCCGGGCCGCCGGCCAGCATCACCACCAACGCAAGCCCGGCCAGCAGCGCGCGCGAAAGGTCCGGCACCAGGCTGCGGATCATGCCGGCCAGCCCATGCGCCACCACGACCACCGCCACCAGTTTCAGGCCATGCAGGACCGCGAACGCCGTGGGCCCTTCAAGCCGCGGCGCCAGCAAGGCCAGCCCGAACAGCAGCAGCGCCGACGGCAGCGTGAAACCGATGAAGGCCAGAAGGCCGCCGGCCCAGCCACCGCGCAGCAGACCCACCGCGAAACCCAGCTGGCTGCTGGCCGGCCCCGGCAGCGCCTGGGCGATGGCCAGCAACTGGGCGAAACCGGCCTCCGACAGCCAGGCCCGGCGCACGACGAACTCTTCCCGGAAATAGCCCAGGTGCGCGATCGGTCCCCCGAACGAGGTCAGGCCCAGGCGCAGGAAGGTGGTGAAGATGCCGGAAGGCATGCGCGGGCAGTCTAGCCGTCGCCGGCGCAGCCTCGGGCATAAGCCGGCGACTCGACCTGCAGGGTGGCGTGTTTAATGCCGTGCTCGTGCGCGAGGTGATGGTGGGCTTCGGCGAGTACGTGGTCTGCGTCGGCGCCGTCGGCGAGCACCAGGTGCGCCGTCAGCGCGTTCTCGGAGGTGCCCAGGGCCCAGACGTGCACGTGGTGCACCGCCGCGACGCCTTCGATGGCTTCCAGCGAAACGCGGATGGCCGGCAGGCTTATCCCGTCGGGCACGCCGTCGAAAAGAAGGTGCAGCGATTTGCGGAACAGCGACCAGGTACCCACCACCACGATGGCGGCGATGCCCAGGCTGACCAGCGGATCCAGCCAGTTCCAGCCCAGCCACAGCATCAGCGCGCCCGACACCACCACGCCGGCCGAAACCAGGCCGTCGGCGAGCATGTGCAGGAAGGCGCCCTGGATGTTGAGGTCCTCGCGCCCCCGCACGAACAGCCAGGCCGTGGCGAAATTGATCAGCACACCCACCGCTGCGACGACCATCACCGTCGCGCCAGCCACCGGCGCAGGCTCCCCGATGCGGCTGACCGCCTCCCAGGCCAGAGAGCCCATGGCGACGAGCAGGATCACCGCGTTGGCGAAGCTGGCAATGATGGTGGCGCGCCGCCAGCCATAGGTATAGCGCTCGTCGGCCTTCAGCCCCGCCGCGACCATGCCGCCCCAGGCCAACAGAAGGCCACCGACGTCGCTGAGGTTGTGGGCGGCGTCGGCAAGCAGCGCCAGCGAGCCGGACTTCCAGCCATACCAGGCTTCGATGGCGACGAAGGCCAGGTTGAGGGCAATACCAATCGCGAACGCGCGCCCGGGCCGGGCCAGTACGTCGGGGGCGTCATGCCCGTGGCCATGCCCGGCCCCCATCAGCCGCGCACTCCCGGCGGTTTGGGGACGGTCGCGATGGCAATGGCTCCAGTGAAATTCATCCGTCTGCTGCCGATTCTGCCGCCGTCTTGGCGCTGTCACACTATTTCATTATTCTGGAACAATGAAAACGCCAGATGCCCTCGCCGCCCTGTCCGCCCTGGCCCAGCCGCACCGGCTGGCGATCCACCGCTGGCTGGTGGAACGCGCGCCGGAAGGCGCCTTCGCCGGCGAGATCGCCGAGCACCTGGACATTCCTGCGACCACGCTTTCCTTTCACCTGAAGGCATTGCAGCAGGCCGGCCTGATCGTGCCCGAGCCGCAGGGTCGCTTCATCCGCTACCGGGCCGACCTGGACACCGTGCAGGACCTGGTCGCCTACCTCACCGAAAACTGCTGCGGCGGCGATGCCTCCCGCTGCGCCCCCGCCCCCAGGAAAAGCTGCCCATGACCCTCAAGATCGGCATCAACGGCTTCGGCCGCATCGGCCGCCTCGCCCTCCGCGCCGCCTTCGGCTGGAAAGACGTGCAGTTCGTGCAGGTCAACGACCCGGCCGGTGACGCCGCCACCCTCGCCCACCTGCTGAACTTCGACTCAGTGCACGGCCGCTGGTCGCACGAAGCCACGGCCGACGGCGACGCCATGCTCATCGACGGCCAGCGCATCGCCATCACCCGCAACAAGGCCATCGCCGACACCGACTGGTCGGGCTGCGACGTGGTGATCGAAGCCAGCGGCAAGATGAAGACCACTGCCGCCCTGCAGGCCTATCTCGACCAAGGCGTGAAGCGCGTGGTCGTGACCGCGCCGGTGAAAGAAGCCGGCGTGCTGAACGTGGTGATGGGCGTCAACGACCACCTGTACGACCCGGCCGTGCATCGCATCGTCACCGCGGCTTCGTGCACCACCAACTGCCTGGCGCCCATCGTCAAGGTCATCCACGAAGGCCTGGGCATTCGCCACGGCAGCATCACCACCGTGCACGACCTCACCAACACCCAGTCCATCCTCGACCAACCGCACAAGGACCTGCGCCGCGCCCGCGCCTGCGGCATGAGCCTGATCCCCACCACGACGGGTTCGGCCACGGCGATCACCGAGATCTTCCCGGAGCTCGAGGGGCGCCTGAACGGCCACGCCGTGCGCGTGCCGCTGGCGAACGCGTCGCTGACCGACGCGGTTTTCGAGGTGAAGCGCGAAACCACGGTCGAAGAAGTCAACGCGCTGCTCAAGGCCACCGCCGAGGGCCCGCTCAAGGACATCCTGGGCTTCGAGACGCGCCCGCTGGTGTCGATTGATTACCGCACCGACCCGCGCAGCAGCATCGTCGATGGCCCGTTCACGATGGTCGTGGCCGGCACCCAGGTGAAGATCTTCGCCTGGTACGACAACGAATGGGGCTACGCCAACCGCACCGTCGAACTGGCCCGCAAGGTCGGCGCCGCCGGATGAATGCGCAGGTGCGCCAGTACCTGCTGGTGACGGCCAACTACTGGGCCTTCACCCTCACCGACGGCGCGCTGCGCATGCTGGTGGTGCTGCATTTCCACCAGCTGGGTTATTCGCCGCTGCAGGTGGCGATGCTGTTCGTGTTCTACGAAATCTTCGGCGTGGTCACCAACCTGGTCGGCGGCTGGCTGGGCGCGCGCCTGGGCCTGAACCGCACGATGAACCTGGGCCTGGTGCTGCAGGTTGGCGCGCTGGCGATGCTGGCCGTGCCCGCGGCCATGCTGACCGTGCCCTGGGTGATGGCGGCCCAGGCCTTCAGCGGCATCGCCAAGGACCTGAACAAGATGAGCGCCAAGGGCAGCATCAAGCTGCTGGTGCCCGGCGACCAGCAGGCGCGCCTGTATCGCTGGGTGGCGCTGCTGACCGGCTCGAAGAATGCGCTCAAGGGCGTGGGCTTTTTCCTGGGCGCGCTGCTGCTGGCCTGGCTGGGTTTTGCCGGCGCGGTGCTGGCCATGGCGGCGGCGCTGGCACTGGTGTGGGTGGGCAGCCTGATCTTCCTGCAGGCCGACCTGGGACGCGCCAAGGCCAAGCCGAAGTTCCGCGAACTGCTGTCCAAGAGCCCGGCCATCAACCGGCTGTCGGCGGCGCGGCTGTTCCTGTTCGGGGCGCGCGACGTCTGGTTCGTGGTGGCGCTGCCGGTGTTCCTGGCCGAGGCGCTGGGCTGGCCGCATGCCCAGGTCGGCGGTTTCATGGCGCTGTGGATCATCGGCTATGGCGGCGTGCAGGCCATGGCCCCGGCCATCACCGGCCTGCGCCGGGGGCCGGTGCCCGACGGCCGCGCCGCCTTCGGCTGGGCCCTGCCCCTGGCCGCCCTGGCCGCGGGCATGGCGGCCGCCCTGTGGGCCGGCTGGCCGGCGCAGACGGTGCTGGTGGCCGGCCTGCTGGCCTTCGGCGTGCTTTTCGCGCTCAACTCCGCCCTGCACAGCTATCTGATCGTCAGCTATGCCCGCGAGGACGGCGTTTCCCTGGACGTGGGCTTCTATTACATGGCCAATGCCGGCGGCCGCCTTCTGGGCACGGTGCTGTCGGGCGCGGTTTACCAGGCCTGGGGCCTGGCGGCCTGCCTGGCCATCTCGGCGGCCTTCGTACTGGTGGCCGCCCTGGTTTCCCTGGCCCTGCCCCGGCACGACCGTACCGCCCCGCCGCCGGTAAACTAAACGCTGCCTGAACAGATCGAACTCGCCGCGCACCCTTTCACCTGCGGCCAGCCACTTCAGGGGTATGACCACAGCAATGTGCCCCAGCCCACCGCCCCCCGCAGCCGCGTCGCCCTGGCAGGAGGACCTGCAGGCGGCCCGCGCCGGCGACTGCCTGGCCCTGGAACGGGTGCTGACGCGCTCGCGCCAGGACCTTCGCCGCTACGCCGAGCACCACTGCGTGGTGAACGACGTCGAGGACGCCGTGCAGGAATCGCTGTTCACCGCCTCGCGCAAACTCGCCGACCTGCGCCAGCTCGAGTCCTTCACGTCGTGGCTGTTCCGCATCGTCAAGCGCGAGTGCAACCGCATGAAACGCGGCTGGCGGGCGCTGCGCCAGGAAGAGATCACCGAGGACATCGCCGGCCCCTGCGTGCAGGCGCCGGCCGGCCTGGCGCGCGACCTGGCCGCGGCGCTGGAATCGCTGCCGCCGCACTATCGCGAAATCATCCTGCTGCGCGACGTGCAGGGCCTGACCATCGGCGAACTGGCCGACACCCTGGCCCTTACCCGCGAAGCCACCAAGGCGCGCCTGCACCGGGCACGTGCACTGGCGCGCGAATACCTTCAGGATTAAACCCGCGGGCCCACCCGCATCACTGCAAGCAACCCAAGAGGGAGCCACACCATGTCCAAGAAAACCCTGAAACCCGTCGTCCTCGCCGCCAGCGCCGCGCTGCTCGGTTCGATGGCCCTTTCCACCTCCGCCTTCGCCATGGATTCCCTGGCGCAGGGTTACCTGCTTTCCGCCAGCGACCACAAGGGCGAAGAGGGCAAGTGCGGCGAAGGCAAGTGTGGCTCCGACAAGGCCGAAGAAGGCAAGTGCGGCGAAGGCAAGTGCGGCTCCGACAAGGCCGAAGAAGGCAAGTGCGGCGAAGGCAAGTGCGGCTCCGACA
>NZ_CAXBJS010000023.1:0-24156 GCF_963976025.1 uncultured Arenimonas sp. | reverse complement strand
GTTGCCGCTGACCAGCTGGCGCACCATGCCCTGCCAGTCCAGGCCGCCCGGCGATTGTTCTTCCTTGATCGACGAGAGCTTGACGAACTCGGCGTAGGAGCCCGGCGCCGGGAAACCCAGGGCGCGGATGCGTTCGGCGATTTCATCCAGCGCCGTCCACTGTTCGGTGTACTGGGTCATGAACATCGCGTGCAGGCTGTTGAACATCGGCCCGGTGACGTTCCAGTGGAAGTTGTGGGTCTTCAGGTACAGCGTGTAGCTGTCGGACAGGAAGGCCGACAGGCCTTCGGCCACCTTCTTGCGGTCCTTCTCGCTGATGCCGATGTCGATCTTCGGCGCGGACGACGCGGCGGCGGCGGGCTTTTTCGACTTTGATGCCATGACAGGACTCCTCGTTGAACGGGACCCTTCAATCCTACTCCCGCTCCCGTTGAAGTCCGATGAACCCCCGTCCGGACGTTAGAATGGCGTTATATGTCCGCCCGTCCGGCCCCGCTTCCGCCCCTTCCCGACGACGCCGTGCCCAGCCGCGAACGCGGCCGGCTGCTGCGCCTGCGCGGCGCCGCGCGCAAGGCGCCCGACGACGCCGGCAAGCGCGAGGCCTATGAAACCGCCCTGGCCGCCGCGAAGGCGACGTTCGCCGCGCGCCAGGCGAAGCGGCCAACGCCGCGTTTCGACGACAGCCTGCCGGTGTCGCGCGCGGCCGACACCCTGGTCGAGCTGATCCGCAAGCACCCGGTGGTGGTGGTGGCCGGCGAAACCGGTTCGGGCAAGACCACCCAGCTGCCCAAACTCTGCCTGGCCGCCGGCCGCGGTGGCGCCGGCCTGATCGGCTGCACCCAGCCACGCCGCATCGCCGCGCGCGCCGTCGCCCGGCGCGTGGCCGAGGAACTGCAGGTGCCGATGGGCGGCGCGGTCGGCTACCAGGTGCGTTTCACCGACAACGTCGGCGACGACACCTTCATCAAGTTCATGACCGACGGCATCCTGCTGGCGGAAATCCAGTCCGACCGCTGGCTGTCGAAGTACGACACGCTGATCATCGACGAAGCGCACGAGCGCAGCCTCAACATCGACTTCCTGCTCGGCTACCTCAAGCAGCTGGTCGCCAAGCGCCCCGACCTGAAGCTGGTCATCACCTCCGCCACCATCGACACCGACCGTTTCGCCAAACACTTCGGCAACGCGCCGGTGGTGAACGTCGAAGGCCGCGGCTATCCGGTGGACGTTCGCTATTTCACCCCGGGCCGAGACGAGGAAACGGGGTCCGACCCCATTGACCTGCCGCTGGCGGAGGCGATCGTGGCCGCGGCCGACGACATCACCCGCCAGGACCCGATCGGCGACATCCTGGTATTCCTGCCGGGTGAGCGCGAGATCCGCGACGCGCACGCGGCGCTGAACCGGCGCAAGTACCGCTCCACCGAAGTCATCCCGCTGTACGCGCGGCTGTCGGTGCGCGACCAGGACAAGGTATTCAATCCGGGCCCGGGCCGGCGCATCGTGCTGGCGACCAATGTCGCGGAAACCTCGCTGACTGTGCCGCGCATCCGCTACGTCATCGACCCCGGCCTGGCGCGCGTGAAACGCTACAGCCCCCGCGGCAAGCTCGACCGCCTGCACATCGAACCGGTCAGCCAGGCCAGCGCCGACCAGCGCAAGGGCCGCTGCGGCCGCATCGCCGCCGGCGTCTGTTACCGGCTGTATTCCGAAGACGACTTCGCCGCGCGCCCGCGTTTCACCGACCCGGAAATCCTGCGTGCCTCGCTGGCCGGCGTCATCCTGCGCATGCTGACGCTGGGCCTGGGCCGGGTCGAGGACTTCCCCTTCATCGATCCGCCCGACCCGCGCGCGATCGCGGATGGCTGGCAGACCCTGGCCGAACTGGGCGCCGTCGACGAGCAGCGCAATCTCACCGGCATCGGCCGCGAAATGGCGCGGCTGCCGGTGGATCCCAAGCTGGCGCGCATGCTGGTCGCCGCACGCGGCCACGGCGTGCTGCACGAACTTCTGGTCATCGCCAGCTTCCTGGGCATCCAGGACCCGCGCGAACGCCCGGCCGACGCCCGCGAGAAGGCCGACAATGCGCACGCGGAATTCGCCGACCCCAATTCGGAGTTCGTCGGCATCCTCAAGCTGTGGGAGGCCTACCGCGAGGCCCACGAAGACCTGACCCAGTCGAAGCTGCGCAGCTGGTGCGAAAAACGTTTCCTGGCCTTCCTGCGCATGCGCGAGTGGCGCGAACTGCACCGGCAGCTGCGGCTGGCCTGCGAGGAGCTGGGCTGGGACACGGCCCGGGGTCAGGTGCACTTTTCCCCGGAGACGGAGGGCGAGCCGGACAGCGCGGGGGAAAGTGCACCTGACCCCAAATCGCGCCGCCGGAAATCCAAGCCCGACACCAACCCCTTCTACCGCCAGCTGCACCGCGCCCTGATCGCCGGCCTGCCCGCGCAAATCGGCCACCGCACCGAAAAGGGCATCTACGACGCACCGCGCCAGCGCAAGTTCCAGCTCTTCCCCGGTTCGTCGCTGGCGAAGCTACCGCCGGCGTGGGTGCTGGTGGCCACGCTGCTCGACACCCAGAAGGTGTGGGGCATGATGGGGGCAAAGATCGAGCCCGACTGGGTCATTGCCGAACTGCCGCACCTGCTGGCGCGCAAACACTTCGACCCGCACTGGTCGCGCAGCCAGGGCCGGGTGCTGGGCAGCGAGCAGGTCAGCCTGTTCGGCCTGGTGCTGGCGCCGAAAAAACCCGTGCACTACGGCGGCCTGTATCCGGCCGAAGCTCGCGAACTGTTCGTGCGCCAGGGCCTGGGGCCCGGCGAAGTGGACTGCCGTGCACCCTTCCTCAAGCGCAACCTGGCGACGCTGGAAAAAGCCCGCGAAGAAGAAGCCAAGCTGCGCCGCGCCGGCCTGGTGGCCGACGAGGACTGGCAGGCGCGCTGGTACCTCGACCGCCTGCCGCCCGACCTCAACTCGGTCGCCGGCCTCGACGCCTGGTACGGCAAGCTTGCGCCCGGGCAAAAGAAGGTCCTGGAATGGCCGCTGGCCGAACTGCTGCCGGGCGAGGGCAGCGAGGCCGAACGTTTCCCTAAGTATTTCCCGATCGGCGACACCCGCCTGGCGCTGCACTATCGCTTCGAACCCGGCCACGCCGAGGACGGCGTCACCCTGGACGTGCCGCTGCACCTGCTGATGGCGCTCGACGCCACCCGCCTGGGCTGGCTGGTGCCGGGCCTGGTGGAAGAAAAGGCCACCGCGCTCATCCGCGGCCTGCCCAAGGCCCAACGCCGCAACTACGTGCCGGCGCCGGACTTCGCGCGCGCCTTCGCACAGGCGTTCCCGAAGCCGGAAGCCGACAGCCTGGCCGGCACCCTGGCGCGTTTCCTGAGCAAGGCCACCGGGGCGCCGGTGACCGCGCTGGACTTCGACGAAGCGGCGCTGGACCCGCACCTGCGCATGAACCTGCGCCTGGCCGAACGCGACGGATCGGTGCTGGCGCTTTCCCGCGACCTGGACGCGCTCAGGGCACGCTTCGGCGACCGCGCCGAGCAGGCCTTCGCCGAACGCGCCGGCGAAGACCTGGCCCAGGAAGGACTGACCCGTTTCCCCGACGCGCCGATCCCGGTGCAGGTGCCCGGCGCGGCCGGCGTGCCGGCCTTCCCGGCGCTGGTGGACGAAGGGGGCACGGTGTCGCTCAGCGTTTTCGCCGACCGCGACGAAGCCGCGCGCGAACACGCCGCCGGCGTGCGCCGCCTGCTGCGCCTGGCGCTGGCCGACAAGCTGCGCCAGGCGCGCAAGCAGTTGCCGGTCAGCCCGAAGCTGGCGCTGCTGTACGCCACCATCGAAGGTTTCCAGCAGGCGCCGGGGCAGGGCCCCGCGCACGAACACCTGCGCAGCGACCTCGCCGACGCGGCCCTGCTGGCGGTGACCGACGGCGACCTGGGCGCGGTGCGCGACCCGGCGGCTTTCGGTGCGCAGCTGCAGGAGGCCGGCAAACGGCTGTTCCCGGAAGCCATGGCGCGGCTGCAGCTGGCCGAACAGATCCTGGGCCTGGTGGCCGAGATCAAGCCGCGGCTGGAATCGCCGCTGCTGGGCTGGGCCAAGGGCAACCTGGACGACCTCAAGGCGCAGTTGGCCGGCCTGGTGCCGCCCGGATTCCTGCGCGAAACGCCGGCCGGGGCGCTGTCGGAGTACCCGCGCTATCTCAAGGCGCTGTCGCTGCGCGCCGAACGCGCGCTGCGCGACCCGGTGCGCGACCAGGCCCGCATGCTTGAGCTCAAACCGTTTGCCGATGCGCTTGACCGCGCCCGCGCCAGCGGCGACGCGGCGCTGCCGGCCTGGCAGTCCCTGCGCTGGGACCTGGAAGAGCTGCGGGTTTCGCTGTTCGCCCAGGAACTGGGCACCCGCCGCCAGGTCTCGACCAAAAAACTCGCCCGCACACTCGCGAACCTGTAGGAGCGCCTTCAGGCGCGAATCTTTTGACTTTGCTGGTCGCAAAGAAGAGATTCGCGCCTGAAGGCGCTGCTACAGACGTATTTCCGGGACTTATTTGAGGCGCTTGACCGCCGCGCGGGCGTTGTAGCCTTCGACCTTCATGAACCACGCGCCGAGCGCGCCCGGTTCGATGATGACCTTCGGGTCTTCCATCTTTACCCGCAGGCGCGCGGTCGAATCGGCAACCTGCCAGACCTGGCCGTTGTCGAGCGTGAACCGGCTGCCCTGGCTCCAGCCGCGGAATTCGCCGCTGATCGACGAGTAGATCGCGCCATCGGGGCCGGAGGGCCTGCTGAAGCCGCGGTTGTCGGCGACCGGCGTCGCCGCCGGAAGGGTCGAGGCGACCTTGCCGGTTTCGGCGGCGATGAAGGCATTGAGCGCCGCCAGTTCTTCCGGCGACAGCTTGTCCAGGCCCGCGGCCTTGAACTCGGCCTCGGTCATGCGCTCCTCCACCGAGGAGAAGGACTGGGCCAGGGCGCTGCCGGCCAGGGCGGCGGACAGGACGAGGGACACAAGCAACATTCGGCGCATGGTTTTTTCCGTACTGGTTGAACTGCCAGCAATCGCGGGGCAGTCTAACTCCCCGGCCAATGCAGGCGCCACTTGAACACCTCTGCCCCCCCACAAGCACGTTTGCAGCAAGCCCTGGCCGGCGTCGAGGCCGGTGCGGCCTGGTGGGCGGCCCTGGTGGAAACGGCGGCGCGGCTGCCGGCCGACGCCGACCAGAACCGCGCCCTGGCCGTGTTCGAGACCCTCCGGCCGCTGCGCGCCGACCCCGAAGTACTGGCCGCCGCCTGCCTGCACCAGTGGCCGGCCCTGCGCGCCGCGCTGCCGGCGCCGGTGCTCGAACAGGCGCCGCGCCTCAAGCGCCTGCTCGAAGGCCTGGTCGCCGCCGGCCAGGTCGACGACCTGCACCAGCACCGGCCCGGGCAGGGCAGCGCCGAAGGCCTGCGTCGCCTGCTGCTGGCCCTGGTGCGCGACCTGCGTGCGGTGCTGGTGCTGCTGGCCGTGCAGCTGGTGCGCCTGCGCGAAGCCGCGGCGCTGCCCGAAGACCAGCGCCGCGCCCTGGCCGAGCTCACCCGCGACATCCACGCGCCGCTGGCCAACCGCCTGGGTATCTGGCAGCTCAAGTGGGAGCTCGAGGACCTGGCCTTCCGCTGGCTGCAGCCGGAAACCTACCAGCGCATCGCGCGCCTGCTGGACGAAAAACGCGGCGACCGCGAACGTTTCATCAGCGACGCCATGGCCCGCATCCGGGAGGCCCTGGCCGAAGCCGGCGTGCGCAACGCCGACGTCGCCGGCCGGCCAAAACACATCTACAGCATCTACCGGAAGATGCAGCGCAAGGGCGTGCCCTTCAGCGAGCTCTACGACATCCGCGCCGTGCGCGTGCTGGTGGACGACATTCCCAGCTGTTACGCGGTGCTGGGCGTGGTGCACCAGCTGTGGCCGTCGATCCCGTCAGAATTCGACGACTACATCGCCCACCCCAAGGGCAACGACTACCGGTCGCTGCACACCGCGGTCATCGGCCCGGGCGGGCGCACGCTGGAAGTGCAGATCCGCACCCACCAGATGCACGAACACGCCGAACTGGGCGTCGCCGCGCACTGGCGCTACAAGGAAGGCGGCGGCGCCGACGCCAGCTTCGAGCGCAAGGTCGCCTGGATGCGCCAGCTGCTCGAGGCCCGCGACGACCGCGACGAAACCCTGGTGCAGGGTTTTTCCACCGAACTGGTCGAAGACCGGGTCTACGCCATCACCCCGCGCGGCGAAGTCATCGACCTGCCGCGCGGCGCCACCGTGCTCGATTTCGCCTATTCGGTGCATACCGAGGTCGGCCACCGCTGCCGCGGCGCCAAGGTCAACGGCCGCATCGTGCCGCTCGACCACCAGCCCGCCACCGGCGACCAGGTCGAGATCCTCACCGGCAAGACCGCCGAACCGCGCCGCGACTGGCTGCTGGCCAGCAACGGCTTCCTGGCCACCGGCCGCGCCCGCGACAAGGTGCGCGCCTGGTTCCACCGCATCGACCGCACCCGCAACCTGCACGACGGCAAGGACATGCTGGAAAAGGAGCTGCGGCGCATGGCCCTGACCCAGGCCGACCTGGCGCCGGTGCTGGCGAAGTTCAAACTCGAATCCATCGAAGACCTGCACCTGGCGCTGGCCCTGGGCGACCTGGGCCCCAGCCAGGTCACGCGCTGCCTGCACGACCACGCCCAGGCGGAAAAGGAACCGGCCGAACCGGCGCCGCTGACCCGCCGCAGCGCCCCGCCGCCGCCGCCGAACGCGCCGTTCACCGTCGAAGGCGTCGGCAACCTGCTCAGCCAGATCGCGCGCTGCTGCCAGCCGGTGCCCGGCGACCCGATCGTCGGTTACCTCACCCGCGGCCGCGGCGTCAGCATCCATCGCGCCGGCTGCCCGGCGCTGCAGCGGCTCGAAGAACGCAATCCCGAACGCCTGCTGCCGGTCGAATGGGGACGCGGCACCCGCGGCAGCTACGACGTCGACATCCAGGTGCATGCCTTCGACCGAAAGTGGCTGCTCAAGGACCTCACCAACACCATCGCCCAGCAGGGCGTGAACATCCTGGGCCTGCAGTCGCGGGTGGACGACGACAAGGGCCTGGCCGAACTGCGCCTGGCGGTGCGCGTGGCCGATTTCGGCCAGCTCAGCGACCTGCTCGGGCGCCTGAGCGCCGTGCCCGGCGTGCGCGAGGCGCATCGCCTGGGCTGACCGCCCGGCCGGGGTCCGTTCACCTTGCGCTGCTATCCTGCCGCGCATGGACAAGGGCACGGCATGAACCATCGCAAGGACCCCGGAGCGACCCCGTCGCTGGGCGCCCTCGACCAACTCGACCTCGACCGCCCGCGCGGCCGCGAAGGGTCCCAGGACCCGCCGCCGCCCGCGCCGGGGCCGCCTTCGCGCGCGCCGCGGCCGCCCCGCAGCCTGTTCTGGGTCTGGTTCGCCCTGGGCAGCCTGGTCGTGGTGGTGGCGCTGCTGCTGGCCCTGGGCACCTGGCGCGAAAGCCTGAGCCAGGCGCTGATCCCCTCGTCCGAACTCAACCGCGAAATCGAAGCCGCGCAGCTGGCCCTGGCCCGCGGCGAGCTCAGCCGCGCCGACGGCCAGGGCGCGCGCGAACGTTTCCAGGCCGTGCTGGCCCGCGACCCCGACCACCCGGCCGCGCGCAGCGGCCTGGTCGCCGTGCGCGAAGCGGCGCTGGTGCATGCGCGCGCCGCGCTCGCCAGCGGCGACTTCGACGCCGCCCGCCAGCACCTGGGCCTGGCCCGGGCCATGGCGGCGCCGGCCGACGACCTGGCCGGCATCGAAGCCGAGCTGGCCAACCGCCAGTCGGCCGAAGCCGACATCGCGCAGCGCCTGCAGGCGGCGCGTGACGCCCAGGCCCAGGGCCGCATCGAACAGCAGGGCGACGGCGCATTGGCGCTCTACGAAGACGTGCTGCGCCTGCAGCCCGACAACGCCATCGCGCTCGAAGGCCGGCGCAGCCTGCTGGCCAGCCTGCTGCTCGACGCCGAACGTGCGTTGGTCGACGGCGACCTGCGCACCGCCGGCGCGCTGGTGGACAGGGTGGTGAAAGCCGACCCGAGCCACCTGGGCCTGCCCTCGGTGCAGGCGCGCCTGGGCGAAGCCCGCGCCGCCGGCGAAAACGCCCGCGAAACCGCGCTCAAGGCGGCCCAGGCCGAGCTGCGCGCGGGCCGCATCGAAGCGGCGGCACTGGGTTTCCAGGCGCTGCTGGCGGAACGGCCCGACGACGTCGAGGCCCGCCAGGGCATGGACGACGCCGCGGCCATGCTGTCGGCGCGCGCCAGCCGCTATGCCGCCGACTTCGAATTCGACGCCGCCGCCGAGGCCATCAACCGCGCGCGCGAATGGGCGCCCGGCTCGCCGGCCGTGGCCGCCGCCGAACGCCGCCTTGAGCAGGCCCGCGAGGCGCGCGACGACGTGCCGGGGCAGGCGCTGGATCCGGACGAGCTCGATGCCTTGCTCGACGAAGCCGCGGCCGCGATGCGCGCCGGCGACCTGGTCGACCCGCCCGGCGCCAGCGCCTGGGACCTGCTGCGCCGCGCGCAGTCGATGGCGCCCGACAACGGCGCCGTGCGCCGCGCCTTCGTCGAATACAGCCGGCGCGCCCGCGCCTGCTTCGAAGACGAACTGGCCGGCAACCGACTCGGTGCCGCCCAGGCCTGCCTGGACGCGCTGGTCGTGCGCGACCGCGGCGGCGACGAATTGGCGGATGATCGCCGGCGCCTGGCCGACCGCTGGCTGGCTTTCGGCGAAGAACGCCTCGGCGCCGGCGAGTTCGCGCTGGCGCGCCGCGCGCTGTCGGCGGCGCGCGAGGTGGACCCGTCCAACCCGCGCCTGGAAACCTTCGCCGAACGCCTGCGCCGCGCGGGCGGCTGAAGCCGCTTCAGCGGCCGGGCAGTTCGTCCAGCAACCTACGCAGCGGCGCCCGCACCACGTCCGGTGAAAAATGCCGGCGGGTGTTTTCCAGGCCACCTTCCGAGAGCCGCGACCACAGCGTGGCGTCGTCGTGCAGCTTCAGCACGGCCTCGGCAAAGGCGTCGGCATCGTCGGCCACCAGCACGTCCTCGCCATCAACCAGGTGCATGCCTTCGACCGCGCAGGTGGTGGCGACCACCGGCAGGCCGTGCGCCAGCGCCTGGTTCACCTTGCCCTTGACCCCGGCGCCGTAGCGCAGCGGCGCCACGGAGATGCGCACTTCGCGCAGCAGCGGGCCCAGGTCGGGCACGTAGCCGCGGAAGTGGATGCCGCTGCGCTGGCCCAGCGCCTTCACCGCCGGCGACGCGTCGCCGCCGACCAGGTGCAGCGACAGGCCCGGGTGTTTTGCGTGGATGCGCGGCAGGATGTCGTCGGCCAGCCAGCGCGCCGCATCGACGTTCGGCGGGTGCCGGAACCCACCGACGAACAGCAGGCCTTCGCGGCCGGCGAAACCCGGGCCCGGTTCGGCGATGTCATGGATGTTCGACACCACGTCCACGCGCGCGCCCGGTGCTTCGGTGGCCAGCAGCACGCGTTCGGCTTCGCTCACCACCCAGGTCAGGTCGGCCTGGGCGACCAGCGCCAGTTCGGCCTTGCGGGTGCGCGCGGCGGTGCGCAGGCCGGCGGCGTCGCCGGCAAGCTCGGCTTCACGCTGTTCGCGCAGGAAGTGCAGGTCGACGGTGTCGAACACCACCCGCGCCCGCGGCGCCTGCGAACGCAGCAGCGGCAGCATCGGCCCCAGCACGTAGTGGCGGCTGCCGATGACCAGGTCGAAACGTTCGCCGTGCTGGGCCAGCCAGCGCGGCACGTCGGCCAGCCAGGGATGCCACCAGGCTTCGACGCCCAGCTGCTGCAGGGCTTCGGTGTAGGCGCCGTCGTGGGCGCGGTTTTCCGGGAAGAACACCACCGAGCAGCCTTCCTCGCGCAGCAGCCGCAGCAGCGCGGTCATGCGCAGCGAACCCGAATCGCGGTCGGGCGTGGGCGTGCAGGCGTCGAGCACCAGCACGCGCCGCTTCCGGCCGCGTTCGCTGGCGATTTCGGCGCCGGCGGAAGGCGGCAGGTGGTCGCGCGCCAGCACCTCGCGCCAGCGTTCAAGGAACTTGGCCTGGTTGGCGACCTGGTAGGCCTTCACGCCGCTGCCGGTGTCGGTGCCCGAGGTCGCGCCCTCGTGGTGCACCACCACCGACGCCGGCTGGTAGCGCACCTTCAGGCCGCGGTCGCGCACGCGCATGGCCAGGTCGGTGTCTTCGTAATAGGCCGGCGAATAAAATGCATCGAAGCCGTCCAGGCCTTCGAACAGCTCGCGCCGGATCGCGATCGACGCGCCCGAGCAATAGTCCACTTCGCGCACGAAGTTGAAGCGCGGGTGCGCCGGGTCTTCGAAGCGGCCGTAGTTCCAGCACGAACCGTCGGCGAAGATGATGCCGCCGGCTTCCTGCAGCCGCCCGTCCGGATACACCAGCTTGCTGCCGGCCAGGCCGGTGTCGGGGTAACGTTCGAAGGTGGCCAGCAGCGCGTCCAGCCAGCCCGGCTGCACGGTGGTGTCGTTGTTGAGGAACACCAGGAACTCGCCGCGCGCCTTCGCCGCGCCGGCATTGCAGGCGCCGATGAAGCCCAGGTTCTTCGCATTGCGGTGGAACACCAGGCCCGGCACCGTCGGCAGCAGTTCGGGCGTGGCGTCGGACGAGCCGTCGTCGACCACGATGACCTCGAAGGCAGTGGCGTCGCCGGAATCGGCCAGCGCCCGCAGGCAGCCCAGGGTCATGTGCAGCTGGTTGTAGACCGGCACGATGATGCTGGCGCGCGGCGCTTCCGGCCGCGGCAGGCGCAGCGCGGCGCCGCTGGCCGCGGGCGAGGGCGGCCGCACCAGCCTGGTTTCACCGGACGGCGTGGCACGACGCTGGCGCCAGCGTTCCAGGGTGCCGGCCCAGCCGCGCACGCGCAGGCTGGTGATGCCGCGGCCGGCCAGCGAACGCAGCTGGCGCAGGCGGAAGGCCAGGCCCTGCAGGCCGGCGTGCATTGCGTCCAGGGCCTTCTGCGGGCGCCGGGCCACGCGCCAGGCGAACGAGGACCGCAGGCGGTCCAGCGCCTGCTGGCGTTCGTCGCGCTGGGCCAGGGCGACGTCGCGCTGGCGGGCCAGGTCGGTGCAGTCGCGCTGGTAATAACCGTGGGCGTCGGCGAGCTGCTGTTCGAGGCGGCCGATGCGCGCCTGCAGGTCGTCGGACTGCGCCTGCAGTGCCTGTTTTTCGCCGGCCTGGCTGAGAAGCTGCGCCTGCAGGCCGAAGGCCCAGTCGGCGCGGCGGTCGAGCTCCTTGTTGGCCTTCGCCAGGTCGGTGGCCAGGTCGCGTTCGCGGGCCTGCGTTTTCGCCAGCGTTTCTTCCAGTACCAGGTTTTGGCTGGCCTGGACTTCGGCGCGCGGCAGCTGCAGGCGCGGCGCGCTGGTGGCCAGTGCTTCGCGCCAGGCCGAGGCCATCGATTCCAGGCCGGGCTGTTCGGTCGGCACCCGCGCCCGCGCAGCGGCGACCTGGTTGCGGTCGGCCGCCAGCGTGGCCAGCTGCTGCGCGAAGGCCTTCGCGGTCGGCGGCAGCAGCCAGCCGGCATCCGTGGCGCGCACCCGCGCCGAGGGCGCGCCCAGGTCGGCGCACAGCACCGGCAGGCCCAGCGCCCACATTTCCGACAGCGTGTAGGACCAGGTTTCCGGCACGGTGGATGGCAGCAGGGCCAGGTCGGGGGCCAGCGTGTCGCGCCAGTGCGGCAGCTCGTCGCGCGCGTAGTCCTTTTTCAGGTGTACGCCGCGGCGGCCGCGGTAGCGTTCGCCCTGCGGGCCGGTGCCCAGCAGCACCAGCTCCACGCCCTCGGGCAGGCATGCGACCAGGCCGTCGAGCAGTTCGCTGCCCTTGGCGCCGTGCACGCGACCCGGCACCAGCACGCGCAGCGGCGCGTCGGCGCGGCGTGGCGCGTGCGTTTTCGGAGTCGTCGGGAACGGCGCCAGGCCGTGGTTGATGATGCGCCAGGGCCGCGCGGCCAGCGCCGGCGCCAGCGCGCAGGCGCGGCCGCGGGCGAAGTCGCTGGGCGCGACCAGTTGCACGTTCTGTTTTTCCAGTGTTTCGAACAGGTTCGCGCGCAGCGCCCACCAGTGCGCCGGGTCGCGGCTGGGGAACAGGAAGGTTTCGCCGGCTTCGGCGATCAGCCGCGCCAGCGTCGCCTGGTCGAAACTTTCGCTGGCCGGGTCGCGGGCATCGTGCAGCAGCGGCCAGGCGGGGAACAGGTCGTGCTGGCACAGCGCCGTCGGCAGCCCGGTGCGCAGCACGTCGAGCGAATGCCCCACCAGCGAAGACACCAGCACCGCGCCGACACCCCAGCGCGTGCGCAGCAGTTCCAGCACGTCCCCGACCCCGGCCGAGGACGCCACGCAGTCGGCGATCGGCGCCGAAAGCTCCCAGACCTGCAGCGGCGGCGCGTCGAGGTCGGCGTGCAGGCACAGCCGGCGGCCGAAGGGCGGGCGGTCGTGGTCGCCGCGCGCCACCAGCACCAGGTGTTCGCGCGAATCGTCGGCGGCCATCAGGTCGCGCACGAAGCGTTCGGCGCCGCCGCCCCAGGCATGCAGCACGTGCAGCAGCACCGGGCGGCCGGGGCGGATGCGGCGGCCACCCGATGCCAGCCGCGCCTGCAGCGCGCGCACCACCGCCGGCGCCTCGCCGCTTGCCGGCGCCGCCGCGCCGACCTGCACGCAGGGCAGCAGGCCGCGCTGGCCGGGCAGGGGGCTGTCGGGATAATCCAGGGCGCGGTCGTCGCCGCCGCGCCACAGCGAACATTCGGCAGACCAGCCGGCCCAGTCGAACGCCGCATGTTCACCGAAGCTCCAGGCAGCCGCATCGGCGTCGTTGCCGTCGCTGGCGCCCAGCGGCCAGCGGCCGTCCAGCGGCGACAGCACGTCCCAGTCGCCGTCGCGCCAGGCGGCGTGCAGGCGCTCCCAGGCCGCTTCGTCCAGCACCAGGCCTTCGCGCAGCAGCAGCACGTCCCGCCCCGGATGCTGCGCGCGGGCACGCGCCAGCGCCTGCGCCGGCGAGTCGGCCCAGCGGCACGTGACCGGTCGGGAAGTGGCGTCCATGCGGGGTGTTCAGTCTCGGGTGGGAACGGGGCTGCGACGGCCTGCTAGACTCGCCGCACCCCGGGATTATCCATGTCCGTGCCCCGAAGCGCTTCCCCCAAATCCTCAGGCTCTCCTTCCGCCCGTCCCCGCTGGCGTACCTGGCTCTTCCGCGGCGCCCTGCTTGCGCTGGGCCTGGTCGTGGGCGTGGGCGTGCCGTATTTCTACGTGCTCGACAAGCGCGTACGGGCTGAATTCGACGCCCTGGTCTGGCAGGTCCCGACCCGCGTATATGCCCGCCCGCAGCCGCTGGTGCCGGGCACGCGCCTGGACGCCGACACCCTGCTGCTGGAGCTGGCTGCCGCCGGTTACCGCGAAGACGGCGGCGAACTGCCCGGCACCTGGACCCGCGACGGCAAACGTTTCGACATCGCCACCCGCGCCTTCACCGACCTCGAAGGCCCGGTGCCGGGCCGCCAGCTGTCGGTGCTCATCGACGGCGGCCGCGTCGCCACGGTCACCGACCGCAAGTCGGGCAAGCCGGTCGACGACGCCCGCCTCGACCCGGCCCGCATCGCCACGCTTTATGGCGACGTCACCGAAGAGCGCCGCCTGGTGCAGCTGCAGGACGTGCCTTCGCTGCTGGTCACCGGCCTGCAGGCGGTCGAGGACCGCAACTTCAAGCACCACCACGGCATCGACCCCTGGGGCATCCTGCGCGCGGCCTGGGTGAACACCCGCGAAGGCGAGATCGAGCAGGGCGCCAGCACGCTGACCCAGCAGCTGGTGCGCAACCTGTTCCTCAGCCGCGAAGTGGCCTGGACCCGCAAGATCAAGGAAGCCAGCTACTCGGTCATCATCGAGGCGCGCTACGACAAGCAGCGCATCCTCGAGGCCTATTTCAACGAGGTTTACCTGGGCCAGCACGGCAATCAGGCCATCCACGGCATCGCCGCCGGCGCCGAGTTCTGGTTCGGCCGCGACCTTTCGGCGCTGCGCACCCAGGACATGGCCCTGCTGGTGGGCATGATCCAGGGCCCGTCGGTGTACGACCCGCGGCGCCGGCCGGAAGCGGCGCTCAAGCGCCGCAACCTGGTGCTGGCGGTCTGGCGCGACACCGGCCTGATCACCGCCGCCGACGCCGAAAAAGCCATGGCGTCCTCGCTGGGCGTCAGCGCGCGCCCGGGCGTGGCCTCGAACCGCAACCCGGCCTTCATGGACCTGGTGCGCCGCCAGCTGGCGCGCGACTACCCGGCCGACGCGCTGCGTGGCGCCGGCCTGGTGGTGGTGACCACGCTGTCGCCGTCGGCCCAACTGCGCGCCGAACAGGCCGTCACCGGCACGCTCGACAAGGTGCAGCGCAAGGACGGTCCGGCCCTGCAGGCCGGCCTGGTGCTGACCGACACGAAATCAGGCGAAGTGCTGGCCATGGTCGGCAACCGCGACACCGACCAGCCGGGTTTCAACCGCGCGCTCGAAGCGCAGCGGCCGGTGGGTTCGCTGCTCAAGCCCATGGTTTACCTGCTGGCGCTGGCCCAGCCCGACCGCTGGTCGCTGGCGACGCCTGTGGACGACGCGCCGGTGGACCTGGTGCTGCCCAACGGCAAACGCTGGAACCCGGAAAACTCCGACGGCCGCAGCCACGGCCGGGTCAGCCTGGCCGATGCGCTGATGCATTCGTACAACCAGGCGACGGTGCGCGTGGGCATGGACGTCGGCCCCGAGCGCCTGGCCGAACTACTGAAGGTGCTGGCAGGCTTGCGCGCCCAGCCCAACCCGTCGCTGATCCTGGGCTCGGTCGACCTCAGCCCCTTTTCGATGGCGCAGGTCTACCAGTTCCTGGCTTCCGGCGGCGAAATCCAGCCGCTGCGCGCGGTGCGCGGCGTCATCGACGCCAAGGGCGAGGCGGTCAGCGAATACGATTTCAAGGCGGCACCGGCGCAGGAAGGCGATGCGATCGCCGCGCGCCTGGTGACGCTGGCGCTGCAGGACACCGTGACCCGCGGCACCGCCAGCCAGCTGGTGCGCGACGGCCTGGGGCACCTGAAGGCCGCCGGCAAGACCGGCACCAGCAACGACAGCCGCGACAGCTGGTTCGCCGGTTATACGGGTAGTCACCTGGCGGTGGTGTGGGTCGGCAACGACCGCAATGAACCCACCGGGCTTTACGGATCCACCGGCGCCATGCGCGTATGGTCGTCGCTGTTCGCCGGCCTGCCCACCGCGCCGCTGGACGTCGGCATGCAGGGCCTGGAATGGGGCTGGGTGGACGCCGAGGTGTTCGCCACCACCGAAGAAGACTGCGACGGTGCGCGCCGCTACGCCTTCGTCGGCGGCTACCTGCCGCCCGAACACGTCAGCTGCCGCAGCAACAGCTGGCTGGACTGGTTCCGCCGGGGCGGCGACGATCGCCGCGACCGCCGTGACCGCCGCGACAACCGAGATTGAAGGACCGACCGACGTGTTTGCCCGACTTACCGTGATTTTCCTGGCCCTGCTGCTGGCCGCCTGTGCTTCGACGCCCGCGGGCCCGGCGCCGTCCGAACCCGCCGCGGTCGCGACGGCGTCGCCGGCCGAACTGGTGGCGCAGGTGCGCGCCCTTGGCGAACACGGCCACGAACTGGAAGTGCAGCCGCTGCGCGATCCCCAGGTTGAAGACCTGCGCGCGCAAGCCCAGGCGCAGGAAGCAGCCGGCAAACCCAAGGCCGCGTTCGACACCCTGGCCCGGGCGCTCGTGATCAGCCCGGGCGACCCGGACCTGCTGCAGTGGCAGGCCGAACTGGCGCTGCTGCGCCGTGCCTGGAAACAGGCCGAAATCCTGGCCGCCCAGTCCTTCGAACTGGGCCCGAAGCTGGGTGGGCTGTGCCGCCGCAACTGGGCCACCATCGGCAACGCCCGCGCCATGCGCGGCGCCAACGAGGCGGCCGCCGTCGCCCATCGCCAGGGCGAGTCCTGCACGGTGTCGCCGCCGGTCCGCATGTAGGTGGGCGACCTCGCCGAACGCACGCTCGCCGCACTGGCGCCGGACGGGCCGCTGGCGACCGGGCTGGAAGGGTTCGTGCCGCGTTCGGCGCAGAACCAGCTGGCGCAGTCGGTCGCCGAAGCCATCGATGACCGCGCCACGCTGGTGGCCGAAGCCGGCACCGGCACCGGCAAGACCTATGCCTACCTGGTGCCGGCCCTGCTGTCGGGCCAGCGCGTGATCCTGTCCACCGGCACGCGGGCGCTTCAGGACCAGCTCTATCATCGCGACCTGCCGCGCGTGCGCCAGGCCCTGGGCGCCGGCATCAAGACCGCGCTGCTCAAGGGCCGCGCCAACTACCTGTGCCTGTACCGGCTTGAACAGGCCAAGGGCGAAAAATTCCAGTCGCGCGAAGTGGTCGGGCATTTCCAGCGCGTAGTCGCCTGGGCCGGCCGCACGATGCGCGGCGACCTGGCCGAACTGGCCGACCTGCCCGAAGATTCGCCGCTGTGGCCGCAGGTCACGTCCACGGCCGACAACTGCCTGGGCAGCGAGTGCCCGTTCTGGGACGAATGTTTCGTGGCCAAGGCGCGCCAGCAGGCGCAGGCCGCCGACCTGGTGGTGGTCAACCACCACCTGCTGCTGGCCGACCTGGCGATCAAGCAGGAAGGTTTCGGCGAAATCCTGCCCGGCGCTTCCGCCTTCGTGCTGGACGAAGCGCACCAGCTGCCGGAACTGGCCGCGCAGTTTTTCGGCGAGGGCATTTCCGCGCGGCAATTGCTCGACCTCGCGCGCGACAGCCTGGCCGAGTGCAAGAACGTCACCGCGTCCCTTGCCACGGTGATGGGTCCCGCGCGTGCCCTGGAACAGGCCATGCGCGACCTGCGCCTGGCCCTGGACAAACTGCCCCAGCGCGGCCCGCAGGCGCGCCTGCTGGCCCTGCCCGGTGCCCCGGCGGCGCTGCAGCACCTGGAACACACCCTGGCCGAACTGCAGCGCGTGCTCGGCCCGCTGTCCGACGCCGCCCCGGGCTTCGCGGCCTGCTGTGACCGCGCCGTCGAACTGCGCCGCCGCCTCGCCGCCTGGCTCGAAAAACCGGGGTCAGAGTCGAATTTCTCCGATGAAGAGTCGCCGACTGAGACAGCGCAGGAAAAACTCGACTCTGCCCCCTCCGCCGACAACTTTTCGGTGAAGTGGTACGAGCTCACCCAGCGTGGGTTCACCCTGCAGCGCACGCCGCTGGATGTATCCGGCCCGCTGCGCGAGTACCGCGAGAAGAGCCGCGCCGCCTGGATCTTCACTTCGGCGACGATGGCGGTGGACGGCCACTTCGCCCACCTGGGCCGGCGCCTGGGCCTGGACGAGCCGCGTGAGCTGCTGCAGCCCAGCCCCTTCGACTGGCCCAACCAGGCGCTGTGTTACCTGCCGCGAGGCATGCCCGAACCCAACAGCCGCGAATACGTCGGTGCCGTACTCGACGTCGCCTGGCCGGTGCTGGAAGCCTCCAAGGGCCGCGCTTTCCTGCTGTTCACCTCGCACCGCGCCCTGCGCGAGGCTGCCGAAGAACTGCGCGACGCGCCATGGCCGCTGTTCGTGCAGGGCACCGCGCCGCGCAGCGTGCTGCTGGAACGTTTCCGCGCTTCGGGCAACGGCGTGCTGCTGGGCGCCGCCAGTTTCTGGGAAGGCGTGGACGTCGCCGGCGAAGCGCTCAGCGTCGTCGTCATCGACCGGCTGCCCTTCGCCGCGCCCGACGATCCGGTGCTCGAGGCCCGGCTCGAGGCCGTGCGCCGCCGCGGCGGCAACCCTTTCCGCGACGAACAGCTGCCGCAGGCCGTGATCGCGCTCAAGCAGGGCGTCGGCCGGCTTATCCGCAGCGACCACGACCGCGGCGTGCTGGTGCTGTGCGACCCGCGACTGCTTGGCAAACCCTACGGCCGCAGCTTCCTGGCCAGCCTGCCGCCGTTCCCGCGCACCCGCGACATCGAAGACGTGCAGCGCTTCTTCGCCGACGCGGAGACCGCGCCGCTTGCGGCACAATCCACGCCATGAAGCTCCTGGCCATCGAAACCAGCACCGAAGCCTGCTCCGTCGCCGTGTACGCCGACGGCCAGGTGTTCGCGCGCCACGAACTGGCGCCGCGCCGGCACACCCAGTTGGTGCTGCCCTGGGCCGATGAACTGCTGGCCGAAGCCGGCCTGGCCAAGTCGCAGATCGACGGCATCGCCGTCGGCCGCGGTCCCGGCGCCTTCACCGGCGTGCGCCTGGCCATCGCCCTGGTGCAGGGCCTGGCGCTGGCGCTCGACCGGCCGGTGCTGCCGGTGTCCACGCTGGCGGTGCTGGCGATGCAGGGGCAGGGCGACAACATCCTTGCCGCCATCGATGCGCGCATGGGCGAGATCTACCTGGGCGCGTTCGTGCGCGATGCCGACGGCCTGGTCAGCGCCGCCGGCCCGGAAGTCCTGTGCGCCCCTTCGGAGGCGCCGATTCCCGACGCGCCGATGCAGGGTGTCGGCTCGGGCTTCGCGGCCGGTGACGGTGCACTGGTAACCCGTCTTGGCGAGCAGCTTCCGGAATTCGATGCCAACGCCCTGCCACACGCCCGCGATCTCGCCCGCCTGGCCGTGCGCGCCTGGCAGCGCGGCGAAGCCATCGCCGCCGACGCGCTGGAACCCGCCTACCTGCGCGACAAGGTCGCGCTGACCCTGGCAGAGCAGGGCAAGCCGGTTCCGCGCTGAGGCTCAGTCATCGGTGCGGTCGCCGCGCGCGCTGGGCTGCGACACCACAAGGAAGTGCACGGCCTCGTCGAAAGGGTTGCTGAACTGGTGCGGCAGGCCCGGCGGCACCTCCAGCCCCTGGCCCGCAGCCAGCGCCACCTCGCGCCCCGCCAGTTCGATCACCGCGCGCCCGGCAAGGATGTAGAAGAACTGCCGCGCCTGCCCGTGGCGGTGCCGGTGTTCGCGGCCACCGGGTGGCACGTGTTCGGCGATCACCGACAGGTCGTGTCGCTGCAGCAGGTGCCAGCCGTCGTTGTTGCCACCCCAGACGTAGTGCCGGTCGGCTTCGCGCACCGCCGGTTTCCAAAGCGAGGCCAGCATCGGAAGGATCTGCCAGCGCGACAGCGGCGCAATCTTGCGCTCGCCCGGTGCGGCCGGATCCACCCAGGCCAGTTCCCCGATCTCGGCGCCTGCCGACGGCGTGCCGTCGACGCTGGCCAGGAAAACTTCCGCCTGCACGCGCGCGCCGGCTTCGTTCACCGCGACGTCTTCGAATTCACCCAGGCGGATGGCGCCCGGCCGCAGGCCAACGCCGACCTCCTCGGCCAGCTCCCGCGCCAGTGTCTGCAGCGAGTCCTCGCCGGGTTCGCGCTTGCCACCGGGCTGGATGAAGGTGTCGGTGCCGCGCTTGCGTACCAGCAGCACACGGCCCTGGTCGTCACACAGCACGGCCGCGACGGTCCGGATAAGCGCCATGGTTTACAGCAGGACCAGCGTCGCCAGGCCCAGGAACGAGAAGAAGCCCATCACGTCGGTGACCGTGGTCAGCACCACGCCGCCGGCCAGGGCCGGGTCGATGCGCATGCGCCGAAGCAGCAGCGGCACGCCGACGCCCGCCAGGGCGGCGGTGACCAGGTTGATCACCATCGCCGCGGCGATGACGCCGCCCAGCGGCCAGTCGCCGAACCACAGCGCCGCCACCACGCCCACGACCATCGCCCAGGCCAGGCCATTGAGCAGGCCGACCATCACTTCCTTGTTGAGCAGGGCGCCGATGTTGCCCATGCCGACCTGGCCCAGCGCCATGCCGCGCACCATCAGCGTCAGCGTCTGGGTGCCGGCGACGCCGCCCATGCTGGCGACGATCGGCATCAGCACGGCCAGCGCGACCAGGCGTTCGATGGTGCCTTCGAAGCGGCCGATCACCCACGAGGCCAGGAAGGCGGTAAGCAGGTTGATGCCCAGCCACAGAGCCCGCCGCCGCGCCGCGCGCGCGACCGGGCTGAACATGTCCTCGTCCTCGTCCAGGCCGGCGGCGCTGAGCGCCTGGTGCGCGGCGTGGTCGCGGATGATGTCGACGACGTCATCGATGGTGATGCGGCCCAGCAGGATGTTGTTGTGGTCCACCACCGGTGCCGACACCCAGTCGTGGTCGGAGAACTGGCTGGCGACGTCGTGCGCCGGGGTATCTACCTGGATGGCCGGCTGTTCGTCGTCGAAGAGTTCGTTGATCGGCGTGCTGGCGTCGTGGGTCAGCAGCGACGCCACGGACACGCGGCCCAGGTACTGGTGGCGGCGGCTGACCACGAACAGGTGGTCGGTGTGCTCGGGGATCTCGCCGCGCAGGCGCAGGTAACGCAGCACCACGTCCACGGTGACGTCCGTGCGCACCGTGATCACGTCCGGGTTCATCAGGCGGCCGGCGCTGTCCTCGTCGTAGGACAGCACCTGCTCGAGCCGTTCCCGGTTTTCCCGGTCCATCGACTTGAGCACTTCCTCGATGACCGTGTCGGGCAGGTCTTCGGCCAGTTCGGCCAGGTCGTCGATGTCCAGGTCTTCGACGGCCGCGACGATTTCGTCGGTGTCCATCTCGGCCAGCAGGCTTTCGCGCACGTCGTCGCCGACGTGCACCAGCACTTCACCGTCGTCTTCGGGATCGACCAGGCCCCAGACGATGTTGCGCTTGGCCGGCGGCAGGGATTCGAGCAGGTTGCCGATTTCGGCCGGCGACAGCGAATTCACCAGGCGGCGCACCGGCCCCAGCCGGCCCGAGTCGAGCGCGTCCGACAGCAGCCGAAGCTGCCGGGCGGTCTTGTCGTGGTGCGCGGCGTCGGCCATCGGCGGGCTCCGGGGAAGGCCCGCACATTATGGACGGGTTGTCCCCTAGCGGGCGAGCCAGCGTTCGATGGCGGCGCGGTCGTGGCAGCGCAGCAGGGTGTTGGCGCGCCGGCGCAGGCTGGCGTGGTCGGCGTCGCGCACGGCCTTGCGCACTTCCAGCAGGGTCGAGGGGTGCAGGCTGAAGTCGCGCAGGCCCAAGGCCAGCAGCAGCGGCACGTTGGCGGCTTCGCTGGCCATTTCGCCGCAGACCGCCACCGGGATGCCGTTGCGGCGGCCGAAGGCGAAAACCTCGGCCAGCAGACGCAGCACCGACGGGTGCCGCGGTGAATACAGTTCGGCCAGGGCCTCGTGGTTGCGGTCGGTGGCCAGCAGGTACTGCACCAGGTCGTTGGTGCCGACCGATACGAAGTCCACCAGATCAACGATGTCGCCCAGGCCCAGGGCCGCCGCCGGCACTTCGATCATCGCGCCCAGCTCGGCCACCGGGCCGACCTGGCGGCCTTCCTCGAGCAGGGAGGTACGGGCCCGGTCGAGCAGGTCGCAGACCCGCTGCATTTCCTCGCGGCCGCTGATCATCGGCACCAGGATGCGCACCGGCCCGTAGGCGCTGGCGCGCAGGATGGCGCGCAGCTGGGTCAGGAACAGGTCCGGATGCGCCAGCGACAGGCGCACGCCGCGCAGGCCCAGGGCCGGGTTGGGTTCGCTGCGCAGGGCCAGGCCCGTGCGGTCGGCCTTGTCGGCGCCCAAGTCCAGGGTGCGGATGGTCGCCACCCGGCCGGCCAGGCCCAGCACCAGGTCGCGGTAGGCCAGGAACTGTTCTTCCTCGGTGGGCAGTTCCTGGCGCTGCAGGAACAGGAACTCGGTGCGGTACAGGCCGACGCCGTCGGCGCCCAGCGCATGCGCCTCGGCGACGTCCTCGCGCGATTCGGCGTTCGCGTACAGGCGGATATCCACGCCGTCCTTGGTGCGCGTGGGCTGCCGGCGCAGCCGGGCCAGCTGGGCGCGTTCGCGGCCGATCTGGGCCTGGCGGGCGTGGTAGTGGGCCAGGTCGTCGGGGCCGGGTTCGAGCACCAGTTCGCCGTGGCTGGCGTCGAGCATCAGCGCGTCGCCGTCGTTGGCGTGGGCCAGCAGCTCGGGCACGTTCACCAGCAGCGGCAGGTGCAGGCTGCGGGCCAGGATGGCGCTGTGCGAAAGCGGGCTGCCGGTGGCCGTGGCCACCGCCACCACGCCGCGCGCCTGCCAGGCGGCCAGTTCGGCCGGTGCCACGGTTTCGCAGACCAGGATCTCGCCGGCCAGGCCTTCGATGGCGTCGTCACCGCGGCGGTGCAGGGCGGCGTGGATGCGGCCGACCACGTGGTCGAGGTCTTCGCGGCGGCTGCGGAAGTACTCGTCGTCCATGCCCTCGAACACGGCCGCCAGCCGGTCGCGCTGCAGCTTCAGGGCGTAGTCGGCGCCGTAGCGGCCGGTGCGCACCAGGTCGTCCAGGCCCTGCAGCAGCTCGGGGTCGTCCAGGATCATGGCGTGCAGGTCGATGAACTCGCCCACTTCCTGGGCCAGGGCCCCATGCAGGCGCTCGCGCAGGGCGCGCAGCTCGCCGCGGGTGGCGTCCAGGGCCTCGTGCAGGCGGGCCAGTTCGGCGTCCACCTGGTCGGCGGCGATGCGGGATTCTTCGACCACCAGCGCCTGCGGGTGCAGCACGCGGGCACGCCCCAGGGCCAGGCCACGCGAGGCGGTGACGCCGCGCAGCTGGCGCCGCATCAGCCTTCCTCGTCGAAACCGCGCTCGAACAGCGCGGCGGCGGCGGCCAGGGCCTCGGCCTCGTCTTCGCCATCAACCCGCATCAGCAGGGTGGCACCCGGGGCGGCGGCCAGCAGCAGCACGCCCATGATGGATTTGGCGTTCACTTCCCGACCGCGGCCGAGCAGGGTGGCCTGGCACTGGTAGCCCGACAGCAGCTGCACGAGTTTGGCCGCCGCGCGTGCGTGCAGGCCGAGCTTGTTGGTTACCTGCAGTTCGCGCTCAAGCATCGTCCACCACCACTCCGTTGCGGGCGCCGGCGGCGGCCGTGCGCGTCAGTTCTTCCAGGTCCTGTTCGGGGTAGTTCTGCACCCGCAGCAGCATGGGCAGGCCCAGGCCGCTGACCCGGTGGGCCGGGGTGCCCAGGTGGACCAGCCTGTCGGCCAGGCGGGCGGGGCTGGCGCCGTACAGGTCGGTCAGCAGCAGGACCCCGTCGCCGGCGTCGACCTTGCGCATCGCGGCGCTGGCCGGGGCCAGCAGGTCGTCGGGTTTGGCGTCCCAGGGCACTTCGAAGGCCTCGGTGGCCAGGGGCAGGCTGCCCAGCAGGCCGCGCGCGGCCGCCAGCACGGCGCTGCCGACCCCGGGATGGCTTAGCAGGAGGATGCCAACGGACATGGGGGAACATTAGCAGACTGGTGCCGGGCCAATTGGCAGAAAGTATCAATGACAGCCGCTCCGGACGGACTTATAGTAGCCACCAATCCGTTTCCGGCGGTTGTCCACAGGGGATACAAAAGATGATTCGCAAATCGCATTTGGTGCGGGCCTCGCTGCTCGCTTTCGGTGGCCTGCTGCTGTCAGGCAATGCCGCCGCCCAGTCCTACGCGCCGGTCGGCGTGCAGCAGAATGTCCCCGAGGCCACCGTCACCGGTGGCGGCTGGAGCGTCTGCCACAGCTCGACCTATGCCCAGAACGGCATCCCGCTGGCCACCATCCTGGCCAACTGCTCTGAAGAAAACATCATGTACGCCTGCCGCCTCGTCGGCGATCCGAACTTCAACGTACTGGCGCAGGCGCCGCGCGTGGACGTGTTCACCGATACCGGACTGGGCAATGCCACCACGAGCTCCAACAACGTGGAGTGGTACTTCGACAACGAGCAGTCGATTGGCTTCGCGCCGGGCGGCGAGACGGTCACCCGGACCAGCTGCGACACTACCAATACCGGCAACAACGACCGCATGTGCATCCATACCGACGGCGGCAACATGTCGGGCGGTTGGCGCTGTGGTTCCAACACCGGCCTGAACGCCAATGCCGCCTGGGAGCGCGTGATCCTGCAGGCCAACGGTGGCTTGCAGCTGACCATCCCGGGCAGCAACGACCCGGTGCTGGTCGCCGAAGAGCTGATCATCCCGCCGAGCCGCACCATCACCAACCCCGGCAGCCTCGACATCGTCACCAATGTCGAATACGCCTTCTCGCCGGGTGAAGTGCGCTACGCCCGCCTGGAA
>NZ_CAXBJS010000022.1:0-24264 GCF_963976025.1 uncultured Arenimonas sp. | reverse complement strand
TTTGGCGGCTACGTCACGGTCACCCTCATCATCGACAACAAGCGCGTGGCCAACGAAGAACGGGCCCGGGAAATTGGCCGGCTGGTGCTGGAAGAGTATCCGCCGGCCCGCAAGAAGCAGGTCATCCTGATCACCTTCGTCCACGGCTACAACATGGTGATCGCCTCGAGCCACCAGTCGCAGACCTACCGGTTCAAACCCGAGGAACTTTAGCCAGCCCTGCGCTAGCATGGGCCGCCGCCACTGCCCGGAGCGCCCCATGAACCTCGGCAACTTTTCCCTCAGCCTCGCCGTCAAGGACATCAAGGCCTCGCGGGCCTTCTACGAAGCGCTTGGCTTCACCGCCTTCCATGACCAGATGCAGCACAACTGGCTGATCATGAAAAACGGCGACACCGTGATCGGCCTGTTCCAGGGCATGTTCGAGAAGAACATGCTTTGTTTCAATCCGGGCTGGGACAACAACGGCCAGCCGGTGGATCCGTTCACCGACGTGCGCGAAATCCAGCGCCAGCTCAAGGCCAAGGGCATCACGCCGGTGAAGGAAGTGGACGAATCCGGGACGGGCCCGGGATCCTTCATCGTCATCGATCCCGATGGCAATCCGGTGCTGCTGGACCAGCACCGCTAAGCGGCGCGGCTATACCGTGTCGGGCGCGGCGAACACCGCTGAAGCCCGCGCCAGCAGGCGCTGGATCGCCGCCGGGTCCTCGGTGCAATCCACCAGCGTCATCGGCCGTCCGACCATCAGCACCTGGGCCGCCAGTGTCTCGGGGCTGTCGGCGCCGACGCGCAGCAGGCTGTGCGTGTCGGACTCCGCTTCCAGGATGCCGAACCACAGCGGCATTTCTGCTTCGAGTTCGGCGACCGTGCCTTCCAGGCGCAGCGTCGCGCGGCAGCTGAAGGGGGAATAGGCGATGCCGCGTTCAAGGCGCTGCGCCACGTCGGCGGGCACGGCACGCGGCGCGAACGCTGCACCCACCTTCGGCGGTGCTTCGATGCGGTCCACGCGGAAGCTGCGCCAGTCCTCGCGCGACTTGTCCCAGGCCAGCAGGTACCAGCGGCGGCCGTAGTTGGCCAGCCGCAGCGGCTCGACCTCGCGCCGGCTCGCTTCGCCGGCGTGGTTGCGGTAGCCGAAGGAAAGTCTGCGGAGGTCACGGCAGGCCGTGGCCAGCGCCTGCAGCAGGTCGGCCTGCACCAGCGGCGGCGCGTTGCGCAGGGAAAGGGTGACGGCATGAAGGGCGCTGGACCGGCGGCGAAGGCGCGTCGGCATCATCTGGTCCAGCTTGCCCAGCAGCCGCAGCGAGGTGTCTTCGATGCCACCGACGAAGGCCGTGGCTGCGCGTAGTGCCAGCGCCAGGGCGACGGCTTCGTCGTCGTCGAGAACCAGCGGCGGCAGGTCGGCGCCGCGGCCCAGTGCGTAGCCGCCGCCGACGCCGGACGAGGCTTCCACCGGATAGCCGAGTTCGCGCAGGCGGTCGACGTCGCGGCGCACGGTGCGGGCATCCACGCCCAGTTCTTCGGACAGTGCCGCGCCGGACCAATGCCGCCGCGACTGCAGCAGGCTGGCCAGGCGCAGCAGGCGGGCGGAGGTCGATAACATGCCGGCAGCGTATCGAGGACAGTAACTGTCCGCAATTGGGGCTAAGGTTTTCCCATCCGCCCACCAAAGGAAACGCCATGACCACGCCTGCGCTCACCCTGTACCACAACCCCAAGTCCCGCTCGGCCGGCGCCCGCGTGCTGCTCGAAGCCCTGGGCGTGGATTACACGATCAAGCCGGTCGATTTCGCCGCCGGTGGCACGCGTACGCCGGAGTTCCTGGCGATCAACCCGATGGGCAAGCTGCCGACGCTTGTGCACGGCGACGCGGTGATCACCGAGCAGGTGGCCATCACCATCTACCTGGCCGACCGTTTCCCGGAAGCGGGCCTGGCACCGGCCCTCGACCACCCGCAGCGCGGCCCCTACCTGCGTTGGCTCGCCTTCTACGCGGGCTGCTTCGAACCCGCGCTGATGGACCACGCCTTCAAACGCGCGCCGATCGATCCTTCCACTTCGCCGTACCGGGACTACGACACCGTCATCGACACCCTGGTGGCCCAGCTCTCGCGCGGTGACTACCTGCTGGGCGACACGCTGACCGCCGCCGACCTGCTGTGGGGCACGGCCCTGAAGTGGACCACCAGCTTCGGCATCGTGCCCAGGCTGCCGGTGGTCATGGCCTATATCGACCGCGTCTGCGCGCACCCGGCCTGCGTGCGCGCGGCGGAGCTCGACGATAAGCTGGCGGCCCAGATGGCGCCGCCGGAGCAGGCATGACCGAACCCAGGACCGTCCCGCTGGCCGCGCCCCCGGCCATGGACGACGAAGAACGGCTGGCGCGGGCACGCGCCTTCGCCCAGCTGCTTGCGCAGCGCCGCACGGTCCGCGACTTCGCGCCCACGCCGGTGCCGCGCGAGGTCATCGAAGCCTGCCTGCAGGCCGCCGGCACCGCGCCCAGCGGTGCCAACCAGCAGCCCTGGTCCTTCGTCGCGGTGTCGGACCCGGCGCTGAAGCAGAAAATCCGCCTCGCCGCCGAAGCCGAGGAGCGCGAGTTCTACGAACGTCGCGCCCCGGAAGAATGGCTTGAAGCGTTGGCGCCGCTCGGTACCGACGACCACAAACCCTTCCTGGAAATCGCGCCCTGGCTGATCGCGGTTTTCTACGAACGCACCGGTCCCGAAGTGGACGGCCGCAAGGCCAAGCGTTATTACCCGCACGAATCCACCGGCATCGCCTGCGGCATGCTCATCGCCGCGCTGCACCAGGCCGGCCTGGCCACGCTGACCCACACGCCCAGCCCGATGGCCTTCCTCAACGAACTGCTCGAGCGCCCGCGCAACGAAGTGCCCTATTTGCTGCTGGTCGTCGGCCACCCCGCGCAGGGCTGCCAGGTGCCGGACATCCGCCGCAAGTCGCTGCCGGAATTCACCCATTTCCGCTGAAATCCACCCGGGGCGAATCGTCCCGAACACTGGCACACTTGCGCGGTCCCCGGTCCGGAGAGTGCCCGATGCGTCTGTTGCCCCTGTGCCTGCTGCTCCTGCTGTCCGCCTGCGCGTCGGTCCCCGAAGTCCCCAAGGTCGCCCAGCCCAGCGAACATACCGGCACCATCGACGGCGCCCCCTGGCGGCTGGACGTGCCCGAGAACTGGAACGGCGAACTCATCATCTATTTCCATGGGTACGCACCGCAGGAACAGCCCATTCCGGAAGTGATGGCGCGCAACGGCTACGAAGGCTGGATGCTTGAACGCGGATTCGCGGTGGCGCAGTCCGAGTACTCCGCGCGGGGTTGGTCCGTTGCCGAAGCGCTGGCAGACAGCGAGGCGATGCGCAGGCACGTGGTCGGCCTGCTCGGCGCGCCCACCCGCACCTGGGCCATGGGCCATTCGATGGGCAGCCATCTGGTGCTGGGTACGCTGGAAGAACACGGCGCCGCCTACGACGGCGGCCTGGCACTGTGCGGCGCCAACGCACCGGCACGAGAACTCTTCAACGACGGCTTGTTCTCGCCGCTGGTGGTGTTCGAACACCGCCACCCGGGCGTGCTGTCGCCGGGCGACCTGATGGATGCCGCGGCGCCGCGCTGGCCGGACGCCCAGGCCATCGAAGCAGCCCTGCAGTCCGACGAAGCCTTCGCGGCTGCATTGGGTAAAGCCTTCGGCATCCCGCGCCAGGGCATGGCCGGTGGCCTGATGCTTCGTTTCGCGGTGCTGCACGAACTGCGCGACCGCGCCGGCGGCGTGCCGGTGGACAACACCACGGTGCGCTATTCGGGATTTGCCGATGACGCGGCCCTTAATGCCGGCGTGCGTCGTTACGCCGGCGATGCCACCGCCATGGCCTACGCCGACGCCCGCCTGTCGCTGAGCGGCAAGACCCGCCGTCCCGTGGTGCTGCTGGCCAACGTGGTGGACGAGGTCATTCCCGCCGGTACGTCCTCGCGCTACCTGGAACTGGCACGCGCCGCGGGGCGCGGCGACCAGGTGGTCGAACTGCCCGCGGCCGGCACCGAAGGCCACTGCCGGTTCCCGCCCGGCGCCGAACAGCAGGGCCTGGACAAGCTCAGGTCCTGGGTCCTGGAAGACCGTTAGTCACGTTTTTTACTCCCGCTCGTTGATTCCAACACCTGCCCAACGAGCACACCCATGAGCCCCGACATCCTCAATACCCTGATCGAACGTGACCTGCCTGCCGCCCAGGGCGGCGACACCGTGGCCTACGGCCGCCTGGTGGCGGCCACCCAGCGCATGGTGGCCAGCGTGGCGCTGGCGATCACCCGCGACCTGCAGGCCAGCGAAGACATCGCCCAGGAAACCTTCCTCACCGCCTGGCAGCGCCGTGGCCAGCTGGACAACCCGCAGAGCTTCCTGCCCTGGCTGCGCCAGGTCGCGCGCAACCGCGCCATCGACCACGTGCGTGCGCGTCGTTACCGGGAGACGCCGGTGGATCCGCTCGAGCAGCTGTCCGAAGTCGCCGCCGAGCCGGGCCACGGTCCTGCGGACTCGCACGAGCGCTCCGAGCAGGCGCGCCAGCTCGCCGAGGCCCTGGACGAGATCCCGGAAACCAGTCGCGATGTGCTGCTGCTGTACTACCGCGAAGGCGAGCGCAGTGCCGACGTCGCCGCCTTGCTGGGCATCAGCGACGCCGCCGTGCGCAAGCGGCTCCAGCGCGGCCGGGATGCGCTTCGCGAGCAACTGCTCAAGCGTCTGTCGGACGTTGCCCGGGAAAGTGCCCCCGGCGTGGCCTTCACCGTGGCCGTGGGCGTCGGCCTGGCCGGCTCGGGCAGCGCCGGTGCTGCCGTCACCACCGGTGCCGCGGCCAAGGCGGCCGGCTGGAGCGTCAAGGCCGTCCTGGGCGCCCTGGCTGCTTCGGTCACGCTGGTGGTCGGCGCGGTCTGGCTGGAAGTGCGCCTGCACCTGCGCCGGGCCCGCAGCGACGCCGAGCGCCGGTCGCTGGTGCACAACGGGGTTGTTTACGCCGCCCTGATGGCCACTTACATGGTGGTCCTGTCCTGGGCCAACTACGCCAACTGGTCGGCGACGCAGTTCATCCTGGCGGCGGTTGCCTTTTCGGCGGCGATCTTCCTGCTTACCTACGAACGGGTCCGCTCGCGCCGTCGTCATCGCGGACAGTGAGCCTGCGCAGGTGTCCCGGGCCGGGGTGATGCCCCCGGCCTTTGACCCACGTCAAGGCGGCCCGAAGACCCCGGTGTAGGGTTGGCCCCGTACCGTCGGGCCATCCGCCCGGGTGGGGGACCGCGGGCATGAGGCATTTCCTCGACACGCAGGACTTCGATCAAAGCGAGCTGCTGTCGCTGATGACGCTCATCGGCCTGCTCAAGCGCGCCGACAAACTGGGCGCCCTGCCACCGCTGCTGGCCGGGGCCTCGCTGGGCATGATCTTCGAGGAGCCGTCCACGCGCACCCGCGTTTCCTTCGAAGTGGCCATGACCAAACTTGGCGGCCACGCGCTTTACCTCAAGCCCGGCGAAATCCACCTGGGCCAGCGCGAAAACATCAAGGACACCTCGCAGGTCATCAGCCGCATGGTCGACGCCATCGAGGCGCGAACCCTGCGTCACCAGACCCTGCTCGACCTGGCCGCGAACGCCACCGTGCCGGTCATCAACGGCCTGACCGACTACAACCACCCGACCCAGGTCGTGTGCGACGTCTTCACCATGCTCGAGCACAAGCTGCCGGACAAGGAACTGACGGACCTGCGCGTGGTCTTCATCGGCGACGCCACCAACGTCTGCGCCTCGCTGCTGATGATGTGCACCCGCATGGGCATGCACTTCACCCACGTGGCACCGCCGCGTTACCAGGCGCCGGAAGCCTGGCAGGCGATCGGCCGGAAGAACTGCCTGCTCTCCGGCGGCAGCCTGACGATCAGCGAAGACCCGGTCGCGGCCGTGCGCGAGGCCGATTTCATCTACACCGACCTGTGGTGGTGGGTGGGCCAGGAAGCGGAAATACCCGAGCGACGCGCCGCGTTCATGCCGCGCTACCAGGTCAATGCAGCGCTGTTCGACGCCGCGCCGGCGCACGCGAAGATGATGCACTGCCTGCCGGCCAGCCGCGGTGTCGAGGCCACGGACGAGGTGCTCGACCATCCGCGTTCGATCATCTACGACCAGTCGGAAAACCGCCTGCACGCCGAGAAGGCGATCCTGGTGAAGTTCATTTATCCCCGCTTGCGCAAGGCGCCGTCCTCGCTCAAGCAGTGGCACGCCGGCCAGATCCTTTCGTTCCTAAACGACCGCACGCTCAATCCCACGCCCTGAGCCCAACGGCTCCGACTGGAGTACGTCATGAGTACCGACCTTCCCAACGTCGCGGCGACCGCGCCGCCCGCCCGCTCCGGACGCGGGTTCAAGCGCGTGCTCGGTTTGCTGGACATGACGCTGTTCACCGTCTGCGCGATCCTGGTCATCGACACCCTGGCGGCCTCGGCGGCCATCGGACCGTCGGCGATGACCTGGTGGGTGATCACCCTGGTGCTGTTCTTCATTCCCTACGCGCTGATGACGGCCGAACTGGGTGCCGCCTATCCGCACCAGGGTGGCATCCAGGGCTGGATCCGCAAGGCCTACGGCGACCGCTGGGCGGCGCGCGCGACCTGGTGCTACTGGATCAACGTGGCCCTCTGGATGCCCTCGGTGTACATCCTTTTCGTGGGCATGTTCGCGCAGATGTTCTGGCCGGAAATGGGCCTGGCCGCGCGGATCGGGCTGGCCATCGTGCTGTCGTGGCTGACGGTGGGCTTTGGCATCCTCAGCCTGGAAGTCAGCAAGTGGATCCCGAACCTGGGCGCCTTCATCAAGGCGGCCATCATGCTGCTGATCGGCGGCGGCGGCATCTATTACGTCATCGGCCACGGCACCGCCAACGAATTCAGCGTGGCAACGCTGACGCCCCAGCTGGGCGCCAGCCTCGCCTTCCTTCCGGTCATCGTCTACAACTACCTCGGTTTCGAACTGATGTCGGGCGCGGGCGAGGAAATGAAGGACCCGGCGCGGGACGTGCCGCGCGCGGTGATGACCGCGGGCATCGCGATCGCCCTGTTCTACCTGCTGGCGACCTTCGGCATCCTGGCGGTGTTGCCGCAGGAGGAAATCGGCCTGGTCGAAGGCCTGCTCGACACCGCGGCAAGGATCTTCGGTGACTCCGCCGCCGGCACCGCGCTGGTCACCGCCATCGGCATCGGCGCGCTCTACACCTTCTTCGCCAACATGGTCACCTGGTCCCTGGGCGCCAACCGCAGCGCGCAGGCCGCGGCCGACGACGGTGAGCTGCCGGCGATGCTCGGCGTCGTCCACCCGCGGCACAAGACGCCGGTCGGTGCCTTCATCGCCATGGGCGTGGTCGGCACCGCGGTCATCCTGGCCTACGGCGTGCTGGCCCAGACCACCGAAGACCTGTTCTGGAGCCTGTTCGCCTTCAGCTCCATCGTCTTCCTGCTGCCCTACCTGCTGCTGTTCCCGACCTTCGTGCGGCTGCGCCGCATGGACCCCGCAACGCCGCGGCCTTACCGCATGTCCGGGCCCATGGCCTGGCTGGTGATTCTGGCGGCGGTGTGCGTGCTGTTCATCCTCCAGGCGATCGTCTTCTTCGTGTGGGTGCCCGGCGAACCGATGGACTGGGCGGCCGCCGGCCCGATCATCGCGGGTGTCGCCGCAACGCTGCTGGTCGGTGAGGTGCTGATAGGACGCCAGGCACGCGCACAGAAGGCGCCTGCATGAGCCGGACGCTGCCGGGCACGCCCGCGGCCGACGGATTCCGCATGCCGTGTGAATTCGAGCCGCACCAGGGCACCTGGATGTTGTGGCCCGAGCGCCCCGACAACTGGCGCTGGGGCGCGAAGCCGGCACAGGCGGCCTTCGTCGAAGTCGCGCGCGCCATCAGTGCCTTCGAACGGGTGACGATGTGCGTTTCGCCGGCCCAGTTCAGCAATGCCCGGCACATGCTGCCCGAAGCGGTGCGCGTGGTGGAGATGAGCAGCAACGACGCCTGGGTCCGCGACTGCGGGCCCACCTTCGTGGTGAACGAGCAGGGCGAGGTCCGCGGCGTGGACTGGAAGTTCAATGCCTGGGGTGGGACGGAAAGTGGCCTGTATTTTCCCTGGGACCAGGACGATCTGGTTGGCCACAAGATCCTGGAGATCGAAGACGTGCCTCGTTACGCCGCCCCGATCGTGCTCGAGGGTGGCTCGATCGAAGTCGATGGCGAAGGCACCCTGCTCACCACCCGCGAATGTCTGCTCAACCACGACCGCACCCCGGATCTTTCCCCGGAGGCGCTTGAGTCGCAGCTGGCCGACTACCTGGGCATCCGCAGCATCATCTGGCTCGAGCGCGGCGTCTACAACGACGAGACCGAAGGCCACGTCGACAACCTGGCGCGGTTCGCGCGCCCCGGCGTGGTGCTGCTGGACTGGACCGACGACCGCGACGATCCGCAGTACCCGATCAGCCTCGACGCCCACGAACGCCTGTGCAGCGCCACCGACGCCCGGGGACGCAAGCTCGAGGTGGTGAAGCTGCCGCAGCCCGGTCCGCTGTTCATGACCGCCGACGAGGCGTTGGGCGTGGACGTTGTCGAAGGCACGCAGCCGCGCACGGCCGGCCTGCGGCTGGCGGCCTCGTACGTGAACTTCTACTGCTGCAACGGCGCCGTGATCATGCCGCTGCTCGACGAGCGCACCGATGCACAGGCGGCGGCCATCCTGGGCCGGGTTTTTCCCGAACACCGCATCGTCGGCGTGCCGGCGCGCGAGATCCTGCTCGGCGGCGGCGACATCCACTGCATCACCCAGCAGCAGCCGCTGGCGCGGCAGCGCTGAGCCGGGTCCGGCTCACCACCACGCCAGGCCAGGCTCGCCGGGCTCGCCGTCGGGCACGATCCAGGTGCCGGCCGTACCGGCCAGGATTGCTTCGAGTTCGTTGATCGAGCCGATCGCGGCCCGCCGGCCCGCTTTCGCCATGGCCACCGCGGCGGCGATCTTCGGTGCCATCGACCCGGCGGCGAATTGCAGCTTCGCCAGACCCGATGGCGTGGCCTCTTTCAGCGACCGCTGCTGCGGCGTGCCAAAGTCCGTCATCACGGCATCGACGTCGGTCAGCATGACCAGCGCATCGGCCTGCAGGTCGTGCGCGAGCAGGGCGCTTGCCGCGTCCTTGTCGATGACCGCTTCGATACCGCGCAGCTGGCCGTCGGCCCCAAGCACGACCGGGATGCCGCCGCCGCCGGCGCAGATGACCGTCACCTGCGCCTGCGCCAGCTTGCGGATCGCCGCAAGGGCCAGGATGCGGCGCGGCCGGGGCGAGGCGACGACACGACGCCAGTGGGCGCCGTCGGGCGCGACCGTCCAGCCGTGTTCCTGCGCGAGCGCACGGGCTTCGTCCTGCGGGTAGACCGGGCCGATGGGCTTCTCCGGTGACGAAAAGGCCGGGTCGTCGGCCGCCACTTCCACCTGCGTCAGCAGCGTCGCCACGTCGCGGCCGGGCAGCCGGTTGATCAGCTCCTGCTCAAGCACGTAGCCGATCATGCCCTCGCTTTCGGCACCAAGGACGTCCAGCGGGAAGGCGGGGCGCTTCGGGTCGGCCATTGCCTGCAGGGCCAGCAGGCCCACCTGCGGGCCGTTGCCATGGGTCAGCACGACCCGGTGGCGTTCAATGACCGGCGCCAGGCTGGCGGCGGCCGCGGCGATGTTGGCGCGCTGCAGCCGTGGGTCCGGCGCCTGGCCGCGCTTGAGCAACGCATTGCCGCCCAGCGCGACGACAAGGCTCATGCCGCCGTGGGCATCGTGCGGCGTCGGGCGGGTCGGTGGGGCGGCGTCCGTCATGGCCGGATGCTAGCGCAGCGTCGGCCGCGCGGGGAATCCGGCGACACCCTGCCTACGTGGACTTGAGCCACTGCCTCGGCGACACGCCACACACGGAAGCGAAAGCACGCGACAGGGCTGCCGCGCTGCCGTAGCCGACCTGCTGGGCGATGCGGTCGAGTTTGTCGCCGCGGCGCAGGGCGTCCTGGGCCAGGGTGATGCGGTAACTGGCCAGGTAGGCCGAAGGCGGCATGCCCACGCGGTCGGCGAATACTTCGGCGAAGCGGCTGCGCGACATGCCGGCGACGGCGGCCAGGGATTCCAGGGTCCACGGCGAGGCCGGCGCCTCGTGCATCGCCGCCAGTGCCTTTGCCAGCTGCGGGTGGCCCAGGCCGGCCAGTGGCCCGCTCTGCACCAGGCCGCTGTCGAGCAGATGCCGAAGCAGCAACACCAGCACCGCGTCGAACAAACGATCCACCAGGACCTGCCGGCCGCAGCGCTGGGCGAAGGCCTCGTCGAACAGCAGGTCGAGCAGCGGCAATGCGCCGGGCAACACCGACAGCGGCAGCAGCACGAAGGCGGGCAGCGCGCGGGTGATCGGGTTGGCCGCGCCGCCGCCGAAGTCGAGGTTGGCGCAGGCCATGTCGGCGCCGGTGCTGGCATCGGTGATGAAGCGGTGCGGCAGCGGGCGCGGATAGAACAGCAGGCTCGGTTCCTGCACCAGGTGTTCTTCGCCCGCATGGCGCACCGTCAGCGGACCGCGGCGCACCAGGTGCAGCTGGCCAAGCCCGTTGTCGTCGAAGTCGTTGATGCCGCACAGCGGGCCGCTGTGGAACATGCGCGCGCTGACGCTGAAGCGCTGCAGCAGGCCCTGCAGGCGGTCAACGGGCGCGGCGCTGCCATGCATGCCGGATCAGCCGCCCGCCAGCGCCCAGGCGCCGACCACGCGGCCGGCGTCGGCCAGCACGGCGTCGCGTTCGGGATGGGTACCGCCGGATTCGGCGATATACGCCGCCACCAGGATCGGCGCGCGGCCGCCGGGCGGCCACAGGATGCCGATGTCGTTGGAGTTGCCGGTGTTGTTGGTGCCGGTCTTGTCGCCGATGCGCCAGCCGGGCAGGCCGGCGCGCAGGCGCTTGTCGCCGGTCTGGTTGGCCAGCAACCAGTCGGTAAGCCGGGTGCGCGAAGCAGGCGAAAGCGCGTTGCCCAGCAGCAGCGTCTGCATCGTTGCCACCATCGCGGCCGGCGTGGTGGTGTCGCGCGGGTCGCCGGGCGTGGCTTCGTTGAGGGAGGGTTCGTTGCGGTCCAGGCGGGTCACCGCGTCGCCGACGCTGCGCAGCCAGTCGGTCAGGCCGCGCGGGCCACCGTGTTCGGTCAGCAGCAGGTTGGCGGCGGTGTTGTCGCTGAGGGTCATCGTCGCTTCGCAAAGTGTTTCGATGGCAAGCCCTTGTTTGCCGTCGTGCCTGTCGATGACCGGCGACCAGGAAATCACCTCGTCGGGCGTCCAGGTCAGGCGCCGGTCCAGGCGTTCCTTGCCGGCATCCACCGCGGCCAGCACCTGGGCGGCCAGCAGCAGCTTGAAGGTGCTGCACATCGCGAAACGTTCGCCGCCGCGGTGGGACAGCATCCGGCCATTGCCGGTATCGAGCGCGGTCACGCCCAGGCGGCCGCCGTGGCGGTCCTCCAGGGCCTGCAGCGCTTTCGCGGAATCCTCGGGCAAGCGGGCCCAGGCGCGGGTGAAGGGCAGCAGGGGCAGGGTGAGCAGGGCGCTTCTCAGCAGGGTGCGGCGGCTGGGCATTCCGGACGATCCGTAGTTAATCGGGGACGATTCGTGGCTTACACGCCGATCTTGCCCACGATCATGGCCTGGCGCAATTGGCGCGAACTTCCCAAGGAAACACCCATGTCCCGCATTCCCCTGCAAACCGCCGCCTCCGCCCCCGCCGCCAGCCAGGCCCTGCTGGGCCAGGTGCAGTCGGCCTTCGGTGCGACCCCGAACATGTTCAAGGCGGTGGCCAATTCGCCGGCCGCGCTGGCCTCGATGTGGGGCAGCTTCGGCGCCCTGGGCAAGGGCCAGCTGCCGGCCCGGCTCACCGAGAAACTGGCCGTGGCTGTCGCCGACCGCAACCGCTGCGAATACTGCCTGGCTGCGCACACCCTGCTGGGCAAGAACGCCGGCGCCAGCGAAGCCGAAATGGCCGAGGCCCAGGCCGGCCGCAGCACCGACCCGGCCACCGCCGCCGCGCTGGCCTTCGCGCTGAAGGTGGTCGACCGCCGCGCCGACGTCGGCGACGCCGACATCGCCTCGCTGCGCGAAGTGGGTTTCGACGACGAAGCCATCGTCGAACTGCTGGCGCACGTGGCGCTGAACCTGTTCACCAACTACGTCAACATCGCCTTCGACGTGCCGGTTGACTTCCCGGCGGTGAAATTGCGCCAGGCGGCATGAAGCCGCGCCGGCAATCGTGATGCCAGCATTGCCGGCACCGGTAAGAGTTACCGGCAAGTGAAAAAACAACAGCCCCCGGGAAAACCGTGACCGTCTGCACCGTGTACGCGCCCGCGTTGGTACAGACTGGTTTCCCCGGAGGTTGTTGCCATGGCACACGTTCCCGTCCTGCTTATCGTCGACGACGACGTAGGGTTCGTGCGGGCCGCGGCCGAGATCGCAAAGGCGCTGGGCTTCGAAGTCGTCATCGCCGGCAGCCTGGGGCAGGCGCGCCTGCGGCTGCGCGAGCACGCTTTCGACGTGGCCCTGGTGGACCTGTCGCTGCCCGACGGCAGCGGCCTGGAGCTGCTTGAACACCTCGACCTCGGCGGCCGCACCCAGGTGATCCTGATCACCGGCCACCCCACGGTGGAGTCGGCGCTCAAGGCCATGCATCTGCCGATCGTGGACTACGTGGTCAAGCCGATGCAGGTGGCGACGTTCCGGCAGCTGCTGCAGACCGCATCGAGCCGGCAACCGGCCAGCGACCCGCCGCCCTGCGAACCCTGGCACGGCATCGCCGGTCCGTCGCCGGCGATGGACGCGCTGCGCCGGCAGGTGCGCCGCGTCGCGCCCACCGACGCCTCGGTGTTCATCGAAGGCGAAAGCGGCGTCGGCAAGGAGCTGGTGGCCGCCGCCATCCACGCCGAAAGTGCGCGCCCGGGTTCCTTCGTCGCCTTCAACTGCGGCGCGGTGCCCGCCGACCTGCTGACCAGCCAGCTGTTCGGGCACGAACGCGGCAGTTTCACCGGCGCCGCCGCGCGCCACGTGGGCCTGTTCGAGCAGGCACAGGGCGGCACCCTGTTCCTGGACGAAATCGGCGAGATGCCGGTGCACCTGCAGGTGCACCTGCTGCGCGCGCTGGAAACCCGGCACGTGCGCCGCGTCGGTGGCAACGAGGACATCGCCCTGGACGTGCGCATCGTCTCGGCCACCAACCGCCCCCATGGCGAAGCCATCGCCGCCGGCCGCCTGCGCGAGGATCTTTATTACCGCCTGGCCGAGTTCCCGATGGAGGTGCCGCCGCTGCGCGAACGGCCGATGGACATCCTGCCGATCGCGCAGCTGCTGCTCGAACGCCTGAACCGACGCTGCGGCACCCGGCGCGTGCTGACCCGCGAAGGCGCCGAACGCCTGCAGCGCTACCGCTGGCCGGGCAACGTGCGCGAGCTCAAGAACATCATCCAGCGTGCCTACATCCTGGCCGAGGGCGACCTGATCACGCCCGGCCTGCCGGTCGAGGACATGGGCCCGTCGGCGGAAACCGCCAGCTCCATCACCTTCGTGGTCGGCACGCCCCTGCACGAGATCGAGCGGCGCATGCTGTTCAAGACCCTGGCGTATTTCGACAACAACAAGGCCAAGGCGGCGCAGGTCCTGGGCATCGCCACCAAGACGCTCTACAACCGCCTTAACAGCTACCAGGCCGAACCTGCGGCTGCGCCTTCGCTCGACGACTCGGGCGAAACCGATGCCCTGGAGGACAGCGATGGAGAACGCGCCTGAACTGGCCCGTCTGTTCCCGCCGGCCGTGCGCACCTGGCTGGTGGCGCGCGGCTGCGAGGACGCGCGCTGGGTGCCGGCCGACGCGCGTCCGCCGCCGCCGGTGGGCGCGGTCTGCCAGGACTTCGCGGTGGATTTCAGCGCCAGCCCGATGCGCTGGCTGGTGCTGCGTCTGCAGTTCAGCGGCCCGACCGGCCTGTCGCCCGAGGAGGCGCAGCAGCTCGCCGGCTACCTGGCCAGCCTCTCGCCCTTCCTTGCCGCGTCGAGTCCGGACACGCACGATCCCTGGCTGACGCTCTCGCGCGAGACCCTGATCGTGGTCGAGCACCAGCTGCGCAACCACCTCAATTCCCTGCTGATGAATGCCGGCGTGCTCAGCCTGCACGCCGGCATCAACGGCCGCGACCCGGTGCTCGAGCAAATGGAATCGGACGGCCAGCGCTGCCTGGACATGGTCCAGCAGCTGCTGCATCCACCCGGTTAGTGGCTGTGCCGGCGCCGGTCGAGCTGCAGCGGCCGGGCATCGAAACGCTGCAGCCGCACGAAGTCGGGGTGCCGCGGATTCGCCAGAAGGTTGAACTCGCCCGGGCAGGCCGGGCTGGGTACCTGCAGCAGCACCGATTCAAGCTGGTTCGCCCAATGGCAGACGTCGCGACGCTGCCGCGCCAGGGCCAGCGGGCTGGCGTCGCCGGCGTTGGCATCCAGCACGCGCAGCAGGTGTGGCGCGAAGGCCAATCTCACCAGCAGGCGCGGTTCTTCCTCGGCGAAGCCGTACAGCGCCAGTGCGTCGAGCACGGCCAGCGCCGGGCTGGCGGCGAGTGAAAGCGCGGGCACGTCGGTCGGCAGCCAGCGTTCCTGGCCGCGCGTGCGCCACTGGTCGGGCGACTGACGCGCCATCGATTCGCGCAGCACCACGAAACCCGGCACCAGCTCCAGGCCCAGGCGCGGTGACGACGGTTCCTCGTCCTGCGAGTCGAACGCGCTTTCGAGATCGCGCGGCAGCGCTTCGTCGCCGCTCAGGTAGGCCCAGGCGGCCATGATCAGGCGCCGTGCCAGTGGCCACTCCAGGCGCGAAAGCGGCGCCAGGTCGGCCCATTGCAGTTCCAGCTCCCATTCCACGCTGGGGTCGAACGTGCCGCCGTAGGCGGCGTGCGAAAGGCAGGCCAGCGCATAGGCAGGCGCCGCGTCCTCCCAGGAGACCTCTTCGCCAAGCTGTCCGTGGTGCCAGTTGGCGAAGGCCGGGAATCCGGCAGGCAAGTGGGTCATGCCCTGCAGCGGCAGGAACTTGGCGACGAAGTCGGATTCAACCGACAGCACGTCCTTCATCGCGCGCGAAAGCCCGTCGTGGCCGGGGGGAACGGCCACGGGGGAAGGGGAGTCGGGCAACAGTTCCTGGCTAAGCATTGTTTTCTCCGGGAGGACGTGGGGCCTTCCCAGAAGCACTGCACGATCCTTGCCAGCCGCAAGTGCCTGTTTTTGCGCGGCCCGCGAACACGCAGGCCGGTAAAACCTGCAACCGACGTGACACAACGACAGGCTGCCGGACCCCGGTACCGCCGACATCCGCCTCACGTCGGTGCGCGGTAGAGTGGGGTTTGCTGCCACGACACTCAGGGGAAACCGATGCGCTGGATGATTCCGACGGCCTTGGCCGTGCTTTTCGTGGCCGCTTCGCCGGCCCGGGCCCAGGACGAACGCTTCAGCGTGATCGCCGGCGAAACCCGCGTCGGCCATCTGGTGGCCAGCACCTCGGCCAACCGCGTCGAAATCGACTTCGACTACAAGAACAATGGCCGCGGGCCCACGCTGGCCGAGTCGCTGGAGTTCGGCGCCGCGGGTCTGCCGGTTGCCTGGACGGTCTCCGGCAGCACCACCTTCGGCAGCAAGGTGGACGAACGGTTCGAATGGGCTGCCGACAAGGCCACCTGGCGCGACTCCACCGGGCCGGGCGAAGCCGCCACCGACCTGCCGAAGCTCTACATCAGCCAGTCCGCCAGCCCCTGGGCCCTGGGCCTGTACGCGCGGCTGCTGCTGGCCGACGGCGACCGGACCCTGCCAACCCTGCCCGCCGGGCAGGTGAGCCTGGCCGCCGGCGACACCCTCTTGGTCGGCGAAGGCGACACGCGCATCGACGTGCGCACCTACACGCTGTCGGGCCTGGACCTCAATCCCGACTACGTGCTGCTCGATGCGCGCAACCAGCTGTTCGCCTATGCCTCGCCGGGGCTGGTGGTGGTGCGAGAGGGTTACGAAAGCGAAGCGCCGCGCCTGCGCAAACTGGCCGCCGACCTGGGCGCCGCGCGCCTGGAGAGCATCCAGCGCGAGACCGCGAAGACGTTCGACGGCCCGCTGCGCTTCCGCAACGTGCGCCTGTTCGACCCGACGGCGCGGGCACTTACCGAACCGGTCAGCGTGGTCGTGCATGCCGGCCAGATCGCCGGCGTGCAGCCGGTGGACGCGCCGGTGACGCCGGGCGAAACCGTGGTCGAAGGCGAGGGCGGCACCCTGGTGCCGGGCCTGTACGAAATGCATTCGCACACCAGCCAGGACGGCGCCATCCTCAACCTGGCCGCCGGCATCACCAGCGTGCGCGACATGGGCAACGACCAGGACCGGCTGGCGGCGCTTATCAGGCGCATCGAAGCCGGCGAGATCGCCGGCCCGCGCGTGCACCGCAGCGGCTTCATCGAAGGCCGCAGCCCCTTCAGTTCCAACAACGGCCGGCTGGTGGAAAGCGAGGCCGATGCCCTGGACGCGGTGCGCTGGTACGCGGCGCGCGGTTTCCACCAGGTCAAGCTGTACAACTCGATGAAGCCGGAGTGGTCGGTGGCCGCCGCCGCCGAAGCGCATCGCCTCGGCCTGCGCGTATCGGGCCACGTGCCGGCCTTCAGCAACGCCGACGCGATGATCGAGGCCGGCTACGACGAGCTGACCCACATCAACCAGATCATGCTCGGCTGGGTGCTCGAGGACGGCGAAGACACCCGCACCCTTCTGCGACTCACCGCGCTCAAGCGCCTGGCCGGCCTGGACCTGGATTCGGCGCGCGTGCAGCGCACGCTGGACCTGATTGAAGAGAACGGCGTGGCCGTCGAGCCGACGATCGCCATCCACGAAAACCTGCTGCTCAACCAGGACGGGCAGGTGCCGCGTGGCCTGGCCGACGTGTTCGGCCACCTGCCCGTCGGTGCGCAACGCAACGCCCGCCGCGCCTGGGCCGACATGTCCGCACCCGGGGATGCCGAGGCCTACAGCCTGGCCTACGACACGCTGATGGACACGCTGCGGAAAATGCGCGAGCGCGGCGTGCTGCTGATCCCCGGCACCGACCTGGGTGGCTCCTACCACTTCCACCGCGAGCTGGAGCTGTTCACGCAGCTGGGCTATTCACCGGCCGAGGTGCTGAAGCTGGCGACGCTGGACATGGCGCGTTACCTCGGCGAAGACCAGCAGTCGGGCTCGATCGAGCGCGGCAAACGCGCCGACTTTTTCCTGGTGCCCGGCGATCCCACGGCCGACCTCAAGGCCATCAAGTCCATCCGCGCGGTGGTGAAGGACGGCGTGCTGTACCTGCCGTCCGAGATCCACCCGCACTTCGGCATCCGGCCGTTCACCGAGGCGCCCAGGCTGCTGCACCCGCACATCGACTAGGCCGGGCTGCGCCGGAAGATCGCGTACTGCGTCGGCGACCCCGCGTCGGCGTCGGCCGGGCCGATGCCGCCGGTCTGCACGCGGTAGCCGTTGCGCTTGGCCACGCCGGCCGCCCAGGCGCGGAAACGGTTGCGCGGCCATTCAAAGCGGTGCTCGGGGTCGCGTCGCTGGCCCTCGCGCAGGCCCAGCAGCGGGTTGTATTCGACGTTGGGCGTGGTCACCACCACCAGCGGCGGCCGGTAGTGGCCAAACACGCAGCGCTCGGCCTCGGACAGGCGCTGGGGGTCCAGGTGTTCAATGACCTCCACCAGGGTCACCGCGTCCGCGTCGCCGGCGCCGGGATGCGGCGTGAACACCTGGCCGTGCAGCAGCACCAGCCGCCCGGATGCCACGTGCGCGGCCAGTTCGCAACGCGCCACCGCCAGCGCCGATGCCGAAGCGTCGAGGCCGGTGACCTGGGTGAAGCCGGGCTCCTGCATCAGGCTCGCCAACAGTCGTCCGGCCCCGCAGCCCAGGTCCAGCACCCGCCGCGTGTTCGCATCCAGCAGCAGGCCGGTGACGAAGGCCAGGCGCTGGTCGTGCAGGCTGGGGTTTTCCATGGTCTGTGCGTCAGCGGCGGATGGCGGCCAGCGCCGCCTTCAACACGGGGTCATCCGGGCCTTCGACCACCGGCCGCGGCAGCGCCACGTCGGGTACGACGCCGCGCGGCGTGGCATCGCCGCCGGGGCGCAGGATGCGCGCCTTCGGGTAGCCGACCCGCAAGCCGGAATTTTCCAGCGTGAAATGTTCCATGGCGCCCAGCGTACTCGCCAGATCGGCGGTTTCCTCGCCCAGCACGCGGCCGAAGCCGTAGTCCTGCACGATCGCCGCAACGCTGACGGCATTGGAATAGCTGTGGCGGTTCACCAGCACGTGCACGCGGCCCTCGAAGCGCGGGCCCTCGCGCGGCGTCGTCAGTGGGATCTCGTAGCGCACCACGCTGCCCGGTGGCTGACCCTTGAACAGGGCCGCCATGTCCGCGCTGGCGCCGCCGCCGTCCTCGGGCAGGGCATCGAGCCGCGCCTGGTTGGAGGCCACGGTGGCGGCGCTCACCCGTATCTCGAAGGCCGGGCTGAAGCGGAAGGGTTCATCGGCGAACCAGGCCAGCACCAGGTCGGAGAAAGAATTGTCGCCGCCCGGATTGTCGCGCAGGTCCAGCAGCAGGTCGGTCGCACCCGCGGCAATGAAGTCCGCGAACGCCTGGTCGAGCCAGGCCCGGAAATGGCTGCGGTCCCATGGCGAGTCGGCTTCGGGGCGGATGTCGTAGAACGGGCCTGGGCGCAGATAGGCGATGCCATCGCCGAGCATGCGTGCCTCCCGGCCGGAAAGCTCGAGCGTCGCGGGAACACGGCCTGCGGCTTCGGCGGCCTCGATGTCCGCGCGCGTCTTCGCCGGCAGCCAGATCTTGCGGAAGGCACCATCGCCGTCGGCCAGCGTCAGGTGCACGCCATCCACTTCACCCAGCGCCAGCCAGGCCAGGAAGGGCAGCAGGCCTTCCATCTGTGCGTGCAGCAGGTAGGGATTGTCGGCCGATACCAGCCCGCCCACCCTGGACAGCCAGTCGAGCGCCGGCTGGTCGTCGACCGCCAGCACCTGATCGCCGGGCGCCACGCCCTCGGCGTCGGCCAGGTCCGACAGCACGTAAACCTTGTCGTCCTGCACCCGCAGCGAGAGCGCGATCGCCTTGCCGCCGCCTTCCCGGAACCGTGCCCAACGGTCGAAAGGCAGGTCGATGCGGGCGTGGGCCACCCGGCCAAAGGCCACGAAGCGCTGGAGTTCCAGCTGGGCGTCGTCGACGGGCAAGGGCTGGTCGAGTCGTGCCCGCAGACGGGCATGAAGGGCGTCGTAGCTGGCGCGGTCGCGGCGGGCATAGAGATCGTAGTGCGCCGCCTGCAGGGTGTCGTACAGCTGGTCCAGGTCCTGGCGCAGTTCCGCGGCGGTGAGCATTGCCGCCGCACCGGCAGCCGCGGGCGCCTCCTGGATTGGCGACGCACAGGCCGAAAGTGCCATCGCCGCGGCCAGCCAGGCGCCGGGAAGGGCGCGTCGAAGGAAAGATTTCATGGGCATCCTCGCCAAGTTACCGGCAACCCGCCGGCTTGCCGAGCCATGACACGCGGGGTGATGCTGGCCCACCATGGTTAAAACCTCCCGCTTTCCTGATTTATTCCTCCCGGTTACCTGATGCCCGAAGAATCAAACACTTGGCCGAACTCCGTGCGTATCGGCCCCTGGCTTGCCGACCGCGCCACCGGCGAACTTTCGGGTCCCGCGGGTCGCCTGCGGCTGGAGCCGAAGGTGATGGACCTGCTGTGCGCGCTCGCCGCGCGCCGGGGCCAGGTGGTTTCGCGCGAAGACCTGATGCAGGCCCTGTGGCCGGACGTCGTGGTCGGTGACGACAGCCTGGCGCGCACCGTGTCCAAGCTCCGGCAGGCCCTGGGTGACGACGCTCGGTCGCCGACCTACCTGGAGACCATCGCCAAGCGGGGTTACCGGCTCATCGCCGACGATGGCGCCGAAAGCACCGCGCCGACGGGCCGGCCCGCGCTGCCCCCGGCGGCGGCCTGGCTGGCGCTGGTCGCGGCGCTGGCTGTGGTCGCCGTCAGCGTGGCCTTCGTGGTGCTGCGCGATGATCCGCCGCCGGCGGAGCCGGTCGCGACCGCGTCCCCGGCCGCCGGCAGCCGCCAATTGCTTTCCCGTGCCGACGACTATTACTTCCGCTACTCCCGCGCCGACAACGAGGCGGCGCTGGAGCTCTACCAGCGCGTGCTGGGCCTGGATCCGGACAACCCCGACGCCATGGCCGGCCTGGCCAACGCCCTGGCCCAGCGGGCGATCCGCTGGCCAACGGCGCCGGCGCCGGGGGCGGTGGAATTCACGCGCCTGGGTGATGCCCTGGCGGCCGGGCACATGTCTTCCGAACCAAATCGAAGCCAACTCGTGCGTGCACGACAGCTCGCGGAAGCCGCCGTGGCACGCGCGCCGGCGTCTTCGGCAGCGCACAAGGCGCTGGGCCTGGTCGCCAGCGCGCAGGGGGAACTCGACGTCGGGCTTGCCGCGCATCGCCGCGCCGTCGAACTCGATCCGGCGGCCTGGGGCGCGATGATCAACATCGCCGATGTCCTCGAACTGTTGGGGCGCCACGATGAAGCCTTGCCCTGGTTTGAGCGCGCCTTTGAAACGATGGCCGGCGACTACGAAGCCAATCCGGCGAAAGTCGGCGCCTGGCACGCGTCGCTCGGGGTACTTGTCGCCAACCGGCATCGCGCCCGCGGAGATGCCGGTACCGCCGAGGCCTGGTACCGGCGCGTGCTCGCCATGTCACCGCTGCAGCCCGAGGCTACGCGCGGCCTGGCCGGCGTCCTTGCAGAAGGTGGCGACGCTGCGGCCGCCGACCGCCTTTGCAGCGAACTTGAGCAGCGGCTGGGTCCGGACGGTGACTGCCCATGACCGCGATCCCTTCCATCGCCTGGCATCACGGCTACGCAGCACTGCCCACGCAATTCTGGCAGGACGCGCCGCCGACCCCGGTCGCCGCGCCGCGTCTGTTGGCCTGGAACACGGCGCTGGCCAGCCAGCTGGGCCTTGACCCGGTCCTTGAAGCGGCGGCCGACCGCCTGTTCTCCGGCAATGAACTGCCCGACGGCGCACGGCCCATCGCGCTGGCCTACGCCGGCCACCAGTTCGGCCATTTCGTGCCGCAGCTGGGCGATGGCCGCGCGACCCTGCTGGGCGAAGTGCTCGCGCCCGACGGCCAGCGTTACGACATCCAGTTGAAAGGCTCCGGGCCGACGCCGTTTTCGCGGCGCGGGGACGGCCGCGCGGCCATCGGCCCGGTGCTGCGCGAGTACCTGGTCAGCGAAGCCATGGCCGCGCTGAGCGTGCCGACCACGCGCGCGCTGGCGGCGGTGGCCACAGGCGAACACGTGCTGCGCGACGAAGTCCTGCCCGGCGCGGTGCTCACGCGCGTGGCGGCCAGCCACGTGCGCGTCGGCAGCTTCCAGTTTTTCGCTGCACGCGGTGACGACCAGGCCGTGCGCACGCTGGCCGACCACGTCATTGCCCGCCACTACCCGGAACTCGCGGACGCCGACGACCGTTATCTCGCGCTGCTGCGCGCCGTGGCTGGCCGGCAGGCGACGCTGGTGGCGGCATGGCTGCAGGTGGGTTTCATCCACGGCGTGATGAATACCGACAACATGGCGGTCTCGGGCGAAACCATCGATTACGGCCCCTGCGCCTTCCTCGACGCCTACGACCCGGCCAAGGTCTTCAGCTCGATCGATCGCCACGGGCGCTACGCCTATACCAACCAGCCGCCGATCGCGCAGTGGAACCTGGCGCGCCTGGCCGAGTGCCTGCTGCCGCACTTCCAGCGCCAGGGCGACGAAGGCGTGGCCGATGCGCGCGAGGCCATCGAGGCCTTCGCGGGCCAGTTCGGCGATGCCTGGCTGGCCGGCTTCCGGCGCAAGCTCGGCCTGGCCACGGAAGACGCCGGTGACGAGGCGCTGGTGCGCGATTTCCTTTCCGCGATTGAAGCGGTGCAGGCGGACTTCACGCTTTCCTTCCGCGCGCTGGCGGTGGCGGCCGGCGACCCGGGTTTCGACGAACTGCCGCCCCTGCCAAAAACACCGGCCATGGACGCCTGGCTGGAACGCTGGCGCGCGCGCTGCGGCAACGAGGGCGGCAGCGATGAACTCGCGCAGCGCCTGAAGGCGGCCAACCCGGCCGTCATCCCGCGCAACCACCGCGTCGAGGCCGCGCTGTCGGCGGCCGCGGCGGGCGACCTGGCGCCATTCAATGGATTGCTCGAGGCGGTGCGCCGGCCTTACGACGACGCCCCGGCGCAGCGCGGCTTCATGGCCGCGCCGGCCGCGGGCGAACAGGTGCTGCAGACCTTCTGCGGCACCTGAAGTCGCTTAGCGGACGATCAGCACCGGCACGGTGCTGTGCGACAGCACCTTGGCGGCGACCGAACCCAGCAGCGCGCTGGCCAGGGCGGTGCGCCCGTGCGAGCCCATCACCACCAGGTCGAACTTGCCGGCCTTGGCGGCCTTGACGATGGCCGGGCCGGCGTCGTCGACGACCTGCTTTTCGCTGAAGGCCAGCTTGGCGCGCTTGAGCGCGGTGCGTGCGGCCTTCATCGCGTAGTCGTGGTTTTCCTGGTGGTACTTGCGCGTGCCTTCGGTGCCCAGTTCGGCGGCGACGCGGCGCATCAGCGGCACGTCGGCGTGCATCAGCACCAGGGTCGGGGCCTCGGTCATGGCCTTGGCCAGGTCGATGGCGGATTTAACGGCCAGGGCGGCGGCCTTGCTGCCGTCGATGGCGATCAGGATCTTCATGGCGGGCAACTCCTTGCGGGACTGTCTTCAATACTACGCCGCCTTGACGCGCGCCGCCGCCTTCCGGCGTAGGCTGGTCCGGGCCGCGAAGGGCGGCCGCCCAGGGGAAGGCCATGTCCGCTCCAGTCTTGTTCTCCCGGTCCTGCCGGGCCGTGTTCACCGGCTTTTTAGCGCTGGCCCTGCTGGCGCCGGCCCAGGCCAGCCAGCCCGACCCGCGCGTGCGCGAACTGATCGCCCAGCTCGACCTGCGCCAGGCCGACACGCCCTCGCGCGAACACCCGCGCTGGCAGTCGCCGCGCCACGTGGTGGTGTTCCGCGCCAGCGCGGACCGGCTGGCCACGCTGCGCGAACTGGTGCCCAAGGCCCGCATCGAAGCGGCCTCGGACGATGCCGCGCAGCGCCGCCGCCAGCTGGCCCGCGCCGACGTGGTGATCGGCGGCTGCAGCGCCGCCAACTTCGCCGACGCGCCGTCGCTGCGCTGGTACCAGGCGATGTCGGTGGGCGTCGAAAACTGCGTTGCCGTGCCCGGCCTGGCCGACCGCGGCCTGGTGCTGACCAACATGCAGCGCACCAGCTCGCCGCCGATCGCCGAACACGCCATCGCCATGACCATGGCGCTGGCCAGGGGCCTGCCCACCTACGGCCGCGCCCAGCAGGCGGGTCAATGGGAGCGCGGCGCGTTTGGCAACGCCCGCGAACTCGGCGGCCGCACCTTGCTGGTGGTGGGCCTGGGCGGCATCGGCACCGAAGTCGCCCGCCGCGCCGACGGCCTGGGCATGCGCGTCATCGCCACCCGCAACAGCGGTCGCCTGGGCCCGGACTTCGTCGCCAAGGTCGGTCTGCCCGACGAACTGCTGGCCCTGGCCGCCGAAGCCGACGTGGTGGTGAACGCCGCGCCGCTGACGCCGGCCACCACCGACCTGTTCGACGCCGAATTCTTCAACACGATGAAACCCGGCGGCTATTTCATCAACATCGCCCGCGGCCGCAGCGTGGTGCAGGACGACCTGATTGCCGCGCTGCGCAGTGGCCAGCTGGGCGGCGCCGGCCTCGACGTCACCGACCCCGAGCCGCTGCCGGCCGGGCACCCGCTGTGGGCCATGCCCAACGTGATCATCACCCCGCACGTGGCCGGCAACTCCGACCGCGACGACGAGCGCTTCTGGCTGCTGATCAACGAAAACCTACGTCGTTATGTCGCCGGTGAAGCGCTGCTCAACGTCGTGGACATCGAGCGCGGCTACTGAGCCGCGGCAGCGCGCTCCCGCCGGCCCAGCACCGTCACCAGCAGGGCCGGCAGGAAGCACAGCGTCACCACCGCCGAAAACGCCAGGCCAAACAGCACGATCGCGCCCAGACCGCGGTAGAGCTC
>NZ_CAXBJS010000021.1:0-24465 GCF_963976025.1 uncultured Arenimonas sp. | reverse complement strand
TGCTCGGTGGTCGCCAGGCGCTTGAAGGCCGAAGCCGGCAGCGGCTGGCCGTTGCGCAGCAGGCGGACTTCACCCGGGTCCACCGCACCGGACTTGGCGCGGATTTCCGGGCTGATGCGCACCAGCGCGCCCGGGGCCGTGGTGGTCAGCGGGAAGCCGGACTTGAGCTGGCTCCCATCCACCGCCGCCCAGTACTCGCGGCTCTGGGCCAGATGCGGCGCCTGGGTACTCAGTTCGGCGGCCGGGTCCATGGCCCAGGCCACGGCCACCGGCTGGCGTTCGAAGTCGCCCTTGGGCAGCGGCGCGGCGATGAGCTGCGAGGGCTGCTGGTCGGCGGCGCCGGGCGGCAGCAGGGTGCCGGCCTGGGCCGAGGAGAAGGCGAGGGTGACAAGGCAGGCAATAAGGGTCTTTTTCATGGCTCAGGCCCCCATGTCCGAACGAAGGATGGTGTCGAGCCCGAAGCAGGCCCGGCGGCTTTGGTTGTGCGAAAGCGGTTCGCGGCCGCGCATGCGCGCCTTGTCCTGGAACCAGACGCTGCCGGCGGCGGACTGGCTCGAGCACTCGAGGAAGCCGTCGGAACACGAGTTCAGCCAGTTCTGCGTGGTTTCCAGACCGACGTTTTCGGCGTAACCACCGCAGTAGCTGTCAGGGTCCCAGATGGCCGAATCGACATCGGTGCCCACGACGCTGCGGAAGGCCTTGGGCAGGGCCGGGCGGCCGCTGGTGCCGTACAGCCAGCTGCTGTTGTAGCTGGCCATCCAGCTGGTCTGCTGCATGCGCACGGCGTCGTTCTGGTAACCGAGCAGCCAGCCCAGCACGCCCTCGAACACGTTGCCGTTGATCACCGCGTTGGCCAGCGGCGTGCCGGCCGAAGACGGCGCCAGGGCATTCACGCGCACGGTCTTGCTGATGATGTTCGGGTAGCGGCTGTCCCAGGTCGGGTTGGACAGGATCCAGCGCATGACGTTGCCGCCGTTGCTGTGGGTGATGACGATCAGCCGGGTGATGCCGCGGCTGTTGATGAAGCTGTCGAGCTGGCCCGCCAGGCAGCCGGCCGCCGCGTTGTCCCACATGTACTTGGTGAAGTCGCAGTTGATCACCACGTAGTTGGCGGAATTGGGCAGGCCGCCGCGCACGTTGTTGACGAAGGTGGACGTCCAGTAGTCGGCGGTGGCGTTGGTTTGTTTGCCCGTGCCATGCACGAAGGCGACGCCGGTGTTTGCGTTGCACACGCTCGAAAGTGCCGCCAAGGCGGCGAAGATTAGATAGCGCACGATCCCTCCCCAGGAATTCGATGCGAAACGTGGTGTCCCCGTCCCTGCGTAACCGCGTCCGGTGGAATCCGGTGCTCCCCTGCGCCGGCGTATGGAGGCCCACCCTACGGCTAAATCCGTGACGGTCAACACATTTCGATGCTGCAATGCGGCAGCGTATGGCGCTTGGGGGCGTCTCAGGTACAGCTGTGCTTACCCCGTATGGAAAACGGTAGCCTTTCGCTGTCAGAACTCAAGCTCGAGCGCCGCGCACAGGTAATCGACCAGCGGCACCACGCCCTTGAAGCCCGAAACCACGGCCTGGCGCAGGCGCGGGCCCAGCACGACCTCGTCGTCGAGGGCATAACCGGCGGTGAAGTCCTTGCGCTTGAGGTCGTCGATAAGCGGGTGCTCGGCCGGGAAGCCGCGCGGCGGCCGCACCAGGGTGTCGCCCCACATTTCGTAGCGGCGCCGGAAGGCCGGGCTGCGCACGGCCCGGGTCCAGCCGGAGGGGTTGTCGACCAGGAACTCGCGGATCTTGCGCTGCACGTCGGGTTCGGGATGCCAGATGCCGCCGCCCAGGAAACTGTTGCCGGGCTGGATGTGCAGGTAGAACGAAGGGGCGGGCACCTGCTTGCTGCGGGCATGGAAAAAGCGCGCGCCGCCCCAGGTCTTGTAGGGCGTCTTGTCGTTGGAAAAGCGGGTGTCGCGATGGATGCGGAACAGCGAACCGCCGTTGCCGCGCGGGTCGGCGCGGTAATGCGGGCTGATCGCCAGCAGGTCGGGTTCGAGGTCGGTGATCAGCCGCTGGAACGGGCCCTTGAGGTGGGCCTCGTAGTCCTTGCGGTGCTCTTCGAACCAGGGCCGGCTGTTGTTGCGCGCCAGCGCCCGCAGGAACTTGAAGGTCTTTTCGCTGAAGTAGGTGCTCATGCCAGGGACCGCTGGATGTCGTGGCCCCAGGTTTCCAGGGCGTCGAGCCAGGCCTGCTTCGGGCCCGGCGGGTTGTCGGCACGCAGTGTGGCGATGGCGGCGTAATAGGAAGTGAAGTCGTATTCGCTCAGGCTGTCGCCGCCGCCCAGGCGCGTGCGGCGGTACAGGTCCCAGCGCTCGTGCTCACCGGCATCGAGGCTGTCGGGCCAGTTGCGCGCGCGGTAGCGGAACAGCAGCTCGCCGTAGCGCGGGTCGGTGAACTGCCCGGCCAGCGCCGCCAGGCCCGCCGGCGGCGTGCTGCGAACCTTCGGGAACAGGCGTTTGTCGCCTTCGGCCGGGAAGCCGTCGTAGAGCGCGGCATCGGCATCGGCGGGTTCGCGCGCGGCTTCCACCGCGAAGGCCCGGCGCACGCGTTCGCCCAGGCCCGGCGCGGCGCGCAGGGTGTCGGCGTGGGCCAGGCTGGCGGCCCGGTCGATGCCCAGGCGTTCGAAGTCGGCCTCGCGCAGGTGCGCCAGCGGCAGCAGCACCGGGCATTTGTTGGTGTGCACTTCCTTGAGCGGGATGCGGTGTTCGCCCTCAGGCAGGTCGGCTTCGCGCACGAACAGGCGTTCGGCGATGTCCTCGGGCGGCATGTCCAGCCAGCGCGTGGGGTCTTCGTCCAGGCCGGCGACGATCACCCGCGATTCGATGCGCGGGTGCCTGGCGATCGGCGCGACCAGCGCCGCGCAGTGCCGGCTGGCTGGGTAGCGCGAGGAAATGTGCAGCAGCGGCGTCATGTTGGCCACGTCCAGCAGGCCGCCGACCTGGCGTTTGTTGCGCAGCGAAAACGCGTAGTCCCACAGCCGCGGCTGCGCGGCCTTGAAGCGGCGGGCCAGGCCGATCAGCGCGCGCACATCGCTCAGGGCTTCGTGGGCATCACCTTCGCGCACGCCGTTGGCTTCGGCCAGGTGCTCGAGCTTGAAGCTTGGCGCGCCATCCTCGCGTTTCGGCCATTCCAGGCCCTCCGGGCGCAGCGCTTCGGCCAGGCGCAGCACGTCGAGCAGGTCCCAGCGCGAATTGCCGTTGCGCCATTCGCGTTCGTAGGGGTCGTGGAAATTCCGGTACAGGCCGAAGCGCACGAACTCGTCGTCGAAGCGGATCGAGTTGTAGCCCACGGCGCAGGTGCCGGGCTGGGCGAATTCCTCGTGCAGCCGGGCCATGAACTCGGCCTCGCGCAGGCCGTCGGCCAGCGCCTGCTGCGGCGTGATGCCGGTGATCATCGTCGCTTCGGGCGAGGGCAGCAGGTCGTTCGCCGGCTGGCAGAACAGGCTGATCGGCTCGCCGACCGGATTCAGGTCGGCGTCCGTTCGCTGCGCCGCGAACTGCGCGATGCGCGTGCGCCGCGGGTCGCGGCCGAAGGTTTCCAGGTCGTACCAGAGGAAGGAACTGGCCACGGGATCAGCCGCCGTGCCCGGGTTTCACGCGGGCACCGCCGGCAGGGGCGGCAGGCGGGCGTGCACCAGCGCATCGGCGGCGGCCAGGTCCACGTCCTCGAGCGTGGTGCAGCCGCGCGTGGCTTCGACCAGGATTTCGCGCTGCAGCTTGCCGCGCTCGAAGGCGGTGGCATAAGGCACGCAGGTGAAGCTGACCATCGAATAACGCGGCACGAAGTGGCCCGGGTGCCGGCGCGCCAGCACCTGTTCGAGCGCGCGCTGGAGCAGGTAATCGTCGTCGTCGACGCGGTCGCGCATTTCGACGTAGTTCTCCAGCGCCATGGCCTGGATGGCTTCGGCGTTGGGCCGGCGCTCGGCCTCGAAGCCGGCGAAGGCGGTTTCGAAATCCGGCGCGGCCGCGAGGTGGCGGTCCAGCGCCAGGCAGTCTTCGAAGGCGCAGTTCATGCCCTGGCCGTGGAAAGGCACCATGGCATGGGCGGCGTCGCCCAGCAGGACCGCGCGGCCGTTGAGTCGCCAGCAGCCCAGGTGCAGCGTACCCAGGCCGCTGACCGGGTTGTTGGTCCAGTCGGCATCGAAGTCCGGCAGCAGCGGCAGCGCGTCGGCGAAATCGCGCTCGAAGAAGGCGCGCGCCGCGGCCAGGTCGGGCAGGGCATCAAAACTGCGTTCGCCCTTCATCGGCAGGAACAGCGTGACGGTGAAGGTCTGTTCGGTATTGGGCAGGGCGATGCACATGTAGTCGCCGCGCGGCCAGATGTGCAGGGCGTTGGGCTCGATGCGGAAGCCGCCATCGGCCGCTGGCGGGATTTCGAGCTCTTTGTAACCATGCAGCAGCGGCTCGAAACGTTCGCCCAGCGCCACGTGCGGGCGCATGGCCTCGCGCAGGCCGGAACCGGCGCCGTCGGCGCCCAGCAAGGCCTCGAAGGGCTGCGGCTGCGCGGTGCGGTCGTGGTCGTTGACGAACAGGGCCACGCGCCGGCCGAAGTCCACGCTGTCCAGGCGCTGGCTGAAGTGGATGCGCGCCCCGGCCGCTTCGGCGGCGTCGAGCAGGGCGATGTTGAGCCGGCCGCGGTGCACCGACCAGATGACCTCACTGTCGTCCAGGCCGTAGCGCTGCAGCATCGGCTCAGCGCCGTCCAGCGGGTGCACCATGCGGCCGCGCATCATCACCGCCTGCGCCATCACCGCGTCCTGCAGCCCGGCCTGGCGCAGGGCGTGCAGGCCACGTTCGGCCAGGGCCAGGTTGATCGAGCGGCCGCCTTCGTACCCACGCCGGCGCGGGTCCGGTCGTTTTTCGTAGACATCCACCGACCAGCCGCGCCGGGCGAGCAGGGTGGCCAGCAGGGCGCCGGCCAGTCCGGCGCCGACGAGGGTCAGTTTTCGATCAGGGGATGGATTCACGATGTGCCTTGTCGGGTCATGGGCCGGCCGGGGAATTTTCAGCGGCGGGATGGCTGATTATGCAGTTTCGGCCGGCACGCTTGGCCTGGTAGAGCGCCTGGTCGGCGTGATCGAGCGATTCCAGCGCCGTGCCTTCCCCCTCGCGCCATTGGGCCAGGCCAATGCTGACGGTGACGCTGACGCCGTCGGTGCTGGTTTCGGCCACCGCCTGCCGGAGCCGCTCGGCCACCCTCTCTCCCTCGCCATCGCGGGCATTGGGAAGCAGCACCGCGAACTCCTCGCCGCCATAGCGGAACAGCAGGGAACCTTCGCGCAGTACCCCGGCCAGGGTCATGGCGGTGTGGGTGATGATGCGGTCACCGGCAAGGTGTCCAAGCCGGTCGTTGACCGACTTGAACTCGTCCAGGTCGATCAGCAGGATCGTGCAGCTGCTTGCGCCCAGGCGGCCGCTTTGCAGCTTTTCCATGGTTTCGTTGAACCTGCGGCGGTTCAGGCACCGGGTCAGCGCATCGTGGTTGGACTGGTGGCGCAGCATGCGCGCCGCCTTTTCCTGGAGCAGGGCGTAGGTGTACATGAAACACACCACCAGCCCATACGCACTCGAGAAGCGCACCACATCGACGGCCGGGGCGTTGGCCGAAAGCATGAGCGCCGCATAGACGCCAAAGGCGAGCATGGCGACCAGGGCAGGCCCTGCGCGAAGCAGGAAGGCGACCACGGGCGGGAAGATGTAGGCCCAATGCTGCATGCTCCGGTCGAAGACCATGCCATAGGCCATCACGCCGACGAGGATGGTGGCCATCGTGATGAAGAACACGGTGGCGCCCTTGTCCTTGGGCAGCCGCAGCAGCACGATGACGCAGCCCAGGCAGATGCAGAGCACCGCCCAGGAAAGCAGCGCGGTGTCGATCGTGCTCAGCCGCGTGTTGATGACGCCCAGGGTGGCCATCACCAGCGAGATAAGCAGTGCCAGCACGAGCGCGACCCGCCATCGCAGCTCTTCCCTGACCTTGGGAAAAGCCTCGCGACGCGGATCGCCAAGGTCCACGGCTAGTGCCCGCCCTCGCTCCAGGCGCCGACAGCCGAGGTGAAACGCTGGACGTCGGCGAAGGTGTTGTACAGCGGCACCGGCGAGATGCGGATGACGTCGGGTTCGCGCCAGTCGCCGACGATGCCCTGGGCGACGAGGTAGTCGAACAGGGCGCGGCCCCGGTCGCGGCCACCGCGCACGCGCAGCGAAAGCTGGCAGCCGCGGCGTTCCGGCTGCGCCGGCGTGACGATTTCCAGCACGTTCGCCAGCCGCGCCAGCACCTGGGCTTCCAGGTAGGCGGTGAGCTTTTCCGACTTGGCGCGCAGCGCCGGCAGCCCGGCCCGGGAGAACAGCTCCAGCGACACCCGCAGCGGCGCCAGCGCCAGGATCGGCGGGTTGCTCAGCTGCCAGCCGTCGGCGCCGGGGGTGGGCTGGAACTGCGGCCCCATCTTGAATCGGCTGGCCTGGTCGTGGCCCCACCAGCCGGCGAAACGCGGACGGTCGCTGTTGGCGTGGCGTTCGTGCACGAAGGCGCCGGAAACCGCCCCCGGCCCCGAATTCAGGTACTTGTAGCTGCACCAGGCGGCGAAATCGGCGCCGCTGTCGTGCAGGGCCAGCGGCAGGTTGCCGGCCGCGTGCGCCAGGTCGAAGCCGACCACGCAGCCCTTGGCATGCGCCAGGCGGGTGATTTCCTTCAGGTCAAAGGCCTGGCCGGTGCGGTACTGCACGCCCGGCCACATCACCAGGGCGATGCGGTGGCCGTGTTCGTCCAGCGCACGCTCGATGGCCGCCATCGAAATGGTGCCGTTGGCTTCGTCGGGCTGGACCTCGATGACGTCGGTCGCCGGATCGAAGCCATGGAAGCGCACCTGCGAGGCCATCGCGTACTGGTCGGACGGGAATGCACCGGCTTCCATCAGGATGGCCGGGCGCTGCGCCGTCGGCCGGTAGAAGCTGACCATCAGCAGGTGCAGGTTGGCGGTGAGCGAATTCATCGCCACCACTTCCGACGGTTCGGCGCCGGCGATGCGGGCCAGGCCGTCGCGCACTTCGCTGTGGTAGGGCATCCAGGGATGTTTGCCGTGGAAATGGGCCTCGACGTCGAGTTCCTGCAGCAGGGCCTCGCGCACGCCGCGCGGCTGCAGTCCCAGCGAATTGCCGCAGAAATAGGCCTGCTCGCCGTCGCCGTGGCGGGGGATCAGGAACTGGCTGCGGAAATCGGCCAGGGCATCGTCGGCATCCAGGCGTTCGGCAGGGATCGTATGCAGCTCGCTCATTCGAACCTCGAGCGCGGCAGGCCCAGCCATTCCAGCGCGGTGCCGTGGTAAAGGCGCGCCTGGTCGGTTTCGTTGAGGCCCAGGTTGGCGATGCCGGCACCCGGCTCCTGTTCGCCCAGCGGGAAGGGGTAGTCGGTGCCCAGCATCACCCGCGGCACGCCGACGGTGTCGAGCAGGTAACGCAGCGCGCGGTCGTCGGCCACCCAGGAATCGAAGTACAAGCGCGGCAGGTAGCTGCGCGGATTGTGCGGGTTGTCGGTGGCGACCAGGTCCGGGCGCATGTTGAAGCCGTGTTCGATGCGGCCGATGGTGTAGGGGAAGCTGCCGCCGCCGTGGGCCAGGCAGATCTTCAGGCGCGGGAAACGCTCGAGCACGCCGCCGAAGATCAGTGCGCAGGCGGCGCGGCTTTGTTCGGCCGGCATGCCCACCAGCCAGGGCATCCAGTATTTGGGCATGGATTCGGTGCCCATCATGTCCCAGGGATGCACCAGGATCGCCGCGCCCAGGTCCTGCGCCGCTTCGAAGAAGGGCTGCAGTTCGGCGTCGGCGAGGTTCCAGTCGTTGATGTGCGAACCGATCTGCACGCCCTGCAGGTCCAGCTGGTCCATGCAGCGCTCGAGCTCCTGTATGGCCAGGCGCGGCGACTGCAGCGGCACGGTGCCGATGCCGGCGCAGTGTTTGCGGTGGTCGCGGCAGGCTTCGGCCATGTGGTCGTTCAGGGCCTGGTGCAGCTCCAGCGCGTGCTGGGCCTTGGCCCAGTAGCTGAACATCACCGGCACCGTGCTCAGCACCTGCACCTGCACGCCGAAACGCGCGTAGTCGGCGATGCGTTCGGCCGGGTCCCAGGTCTTGGACCAGATTTCCCGGAAGAACTTGCCGTCCTTGTAGATGCGGGCGCGGCCGTCTTCGTGGTGGATCACCGGGAAGCGGACGTCGCCGTACTTCTCGGCCAGGTTCGGCCAGGTTTTGGGCAGGTAGTGGGCGTGGCTGTCGATCTTTAGCATGGGCGCGATTCTAGCCGCTTTGGCCCCCGGCCCGGTCCGGGGCCGGCGCAGGGCTCAGGTGGCCATCCAGCCGGAAAAGGCGGCGTAAAGGGGAATGCCCAGGGCGAGATTGAAGGGGAAGGTGAGGCCCAGCGCCGCGGTGATGCAGCGGCCGGCATCGGCCTCGGGCAGCGAGGCGCGCACCGATGCCGGTGCGGCAATGTAGGAGGCGCTGGCGAGCATGGCCCCGAACACCGTGGCGCCGTCCGGCCCCAGGCCGATCGCGTGCCCGATCGCCACGCCGGCCAGGCCATGCGCCACCGGCAGCACGGTGGCATACACCAGCAGGCGGCCGAAGCCGCGCCCGAGCTGGCGCAGCTGGCCGGCGGCCACCAGGCCCATGTCGAGCATGAACAGCATCAGCATGCCCTGGAACAGCTGGAAGTACATGGCATCCACGGCCTGCACGCCGGCCTTGCCGGCGATGGCGCCGATGGCCAGGCCGCCGAGCAGCAGCATCGAGGTGCGCCCGGTCAGCACTTCGCGCACCTGTTCCCAGTTCGGTCGCCCGCCGCCGCGCGCCAGGCCGATGCCGACCAGGATGGCCGGAATCTCCAGTGCCACCACCAGGGCCACCAATACCTCGACCGGTTGGCCGCCGGTGCGTTCGACGAACTGCTGGGCGGCGATGAAGGTGACGGCCGACACCGAACCGTAGTGGGCTGCGATCGCACCGGCCTGCAGCGGCACGTCCCGCAGCCAGGCACGCGCCAGGAAATAGGCCGACGTGGCCGTGGCCAGGCCGGCCAGGATGGTTACTCCCAGAAGCAGCCACAGGTCGTCGGGCGGGTCCTGGCGCAGGGCCACGCCGCCTTTGAGGCCGATGGCCAGCAGCAGGAAGATCGACAGGTAGGCCTGGATGGCCGGCGGAATGTCCAGGTCGCTGCGGATGCTGCGCGCGACCACGCCCAGGGCGAAGGCCAGCACGACCGGTGAAAGCAGGTTGGCCGTGAATAGATCCAGCTCGAAGGGCATGGTTCAGCTCGCGTCGTACTTGGCGGGTGCCGGGTTGAGATGCCCACAGTCCGCGCAGGTGCGGTGCCCGGTCGAGGAGTAGAAGCGGTCGAAAATCGCCTGGAACTGGGTCTCGATGTTCTCGAGCTCGAAATATTCCGAGAACAGCGGGTGGTTGCACTTCTCGCAGTACCACAGCAGGCCGTCCTTCTCGCCGGCGCGGCGCTTGCGTTCGATCACCAGGCCGACGCCGCCGGCCATGCGCTGCGGCGAATGCGGCACCTTCGGCGGCAGGTAGAAGACCTCGCCGGCCTTGATCGGAATGTCGCGCACCTTGCCGTCTTCCTGGATCTTCAGGACCATCTCGCCTTCGATCTGGTGGAAGAACTCCGGGCCTTCTTCGATGTGGTAGTCGGTGCGCTGGTTGGGCCCGCCGACGATCATCACGATGAAGTCGCCGTCGACGATGCACTTGTTGCCCACCGGCGGCTTGAGCAGGTGCCGGTGTTGATCGATCCACTGCTGCAGGTTGAAGGCGTTGGCAATCATCGGTGCGACTCCGGGTAGGCCGCCACGCACTTGAGCTCGATCGCGATCGGCGTGGGCAGGGCGCTGATGCCCAGCGTGGTGCGGCAGGGCGCCTTGTTGATGTCGGGGAAATATTCCGCCCAGACGCCGTTGTAGGCCTGGAAATCCCGGCTCATGTCGGTCAGGTAGACGGTGACGTCCACCAGCCATTCCCAGCGGCAGTGGCTGGCTTCGAGCACCGCCCGCACGTTGGCGAAGACCGAATGGCACTGGGTGACGATGTCGTATTCGCGCAGGCGGCCGCCGGCGTCGTAGACATTGCCGGGGATGGCGTTGCTGCCGGGCGTGCGCGGGCCGATGCCCGACAGGAACAGCAGCTGGCCGACCCGGCGCGCATGCGGGTAGGCGCCGACCGGGTTGGGTGCGGTGTCGGTGCGGAAGATGTCGCTCATGCTTCGTCCTTGAGGCGGCCGCGGATGTGTTTCATGGCCAGGGCATAGGCTTCGGGCAGTTCCTGCGGGTCGTCCACGCCCATGCCCAGCTCGCGCACGCGGCCGTCGAGCAGCGAATAGACCCAGCCGTGCACGCTCACCTTCTGGCCGCGGGCCCAGGCGTCCATGACGATGGTGGTTTCGCAGACGTTGACCACCTGCTCGACCACGTTCAGTTCGCACAGGCGGGCGTGGCGCAGGGATTCGAGGTCGACCTCGGCCAGCAGTGCCTCGTGCTTGCGGGCGACGTCGCCGACGTGGCGCAGCCAGTTGTCGGCCAGGCCGACGCGGGTGCCGGTGAGCGCGGCGTGCACGCCGCCGCAGCCGTAGTGGCCGACCACCAGGATGTGTTCGACCTTCAGCACGTCCACCGCGAACTGGATGGTGCTCAGGCAGTTGAGGTCGGTATGCACCACGACATTGGCGATATTGCGGTGCACGAAGACTTCGCCGGGCATCAGGCCGGTGATCTGGTTGGCCGGCACGCGCGAATCCGAACAACCGATCCACAGGTACCTGGGTGCCTGCAGCCCGGACAGGCGCTTGAAGAACTGCGGGTCTTCGGCCCGCACCTTCTCGGCCCATTCCCGGTTCTTGTCCAGCAGTTCCTTCAGCGGCATTGCTTCATCCCAGGTCGATGGTGACGTTCTTGGCTTCGGTGAAGAAGCGCATGGCTTCCCAGCCGCCTTCGCGGCCGATGCCCGATTGTTTGACGCCGCCGAAGGGCGTGCGCAGGTCCCGGTTCATCCAGGTGTTCACCCACACCACGCCGGCCTCGATGGCCGCGGCCAGGCGGTGGGCGCGGCGCAGGTCGGCGGTCCAGATGCTCGCGGAAAGGCCGTAGGGCGCAGCGTTGGCCAGGGCCAGGGCTTGATCGTCGGTGTCGAAGGGCTGCAGGGTGAGCACCGGCCCGAAGATTTCTTCGGTGTTGCTGCGGCAGGCCGGCCCCAGGCCTTCGATGATCGTTGGCGCGATGAACCAGCCATCGGCGCAGCGACCTTCCGGCCGCACCGGTTCGCCGCCGCAGAGCACGCGGCCGCCTTCGGCGCGGGCGAGTTCGATGCAGCCCATCACCTTTTCGAAGTGCGCCTTGGACACTACCGGGCCGACCTGGGTGGCGGCGTCGGCGGGGTCGCCGACCACCATGGCCCGCGCCCGCGCCACCAGCTCGTCGCGGAAGCTGTCGTAGATGCTTGCTTCGACCAGCAGGCGCGAACCACACAGGCAGATCTGCCCGGAATTGAGGAAAGCCGAACGCTGCACGGTGTCGAGCAGTTTTTCCCGGGGTGCATCGGCGAAGACCAGGGTCGGGTTCTTGCCGCCCAGTTCCAGCGACACTTTTTTCAGCGAGCGTGCACAGCTCTCCGCGATGCGCGTGCCGACCGCGGTGCTGCCGGTGAAGCTGACGGCCTTGATGTCCGGGTGGTCGACCAGGGCCTGGCCGACGTCGGCGCCGCGGCCCTGCACGATATTGAGCACGCCGGCCGGGAAACCGATCTCGCGCGCCAGTTCGCCCAGCATCCAGGCGGTGACCGGCGTCACTTCCGACGGCTTGCCGACCACGCAGTTGCCCGCGGCCAGGGCCGGCGCGAACTTCCAGGTGAACAGGTACAGCGGCAGGTTCCAGGGACTGATGCAGGCCACCACGCCCAGCGGCTGGCGCAGGGTGTAATTGACCACGCCCGGGCCGGCGTGGGATTCGCTGGCGAACTGGGTGGCGGCGGCGGCAAAAAAGCGCAGGTTGCTGGCGGCGCGCGGGATGTCCAGGCTGCGCGCCAGCGCGAGCGGCTTGCCGACGTCGCGGGACTCGGCGGCGGCGAAATCCTCGAGCCTCGCTTCCAGCGCATCGGCCAGGCGGTTCATCCAGGCGGCACGTTCGGCCGCGGGCAGCGCCGACCAGGCCGGGAAGGCGGCGCGGGCGGCCGCCACCGCGGCGTCCACGTCGTGCGCGGTGCCGGCGGGGCACTGGGCGTAAACGTTGCCGGTGGCGGGCTCGAATACCTCCAGCCAGCCGCCATCGGAGGCGGACCGGGCGTCACCGCCGATCAGGTGGCTCAGTCGCAGGCTCATGCCGGCAAGCTTACCCGGCCATGCCGCCGTACGGACAGGTTAAGAGCCTAGGCCTGGCAGTGACGACACCAGTAAAGGCGCCGGCTGCCCAGCTCCTGGCGCACGACCACGTCGCCGCAGCGCGGGCAGGGCTCGCCTTCGCGGTCGAAGACCTGGAAGCGGAAACCCACGGGCGTATCGGTGAGGTAGTCACTTTTCATGCCCGAGGCCGCCTCGATGCCGCGGGTGCGGTAGCTGGCGCGCGGCACGTCGAGCAGGGCCTTGGCCAGGCGCTTTCGTTCGGCGGCGCTGAGTTCCGATGGCCGCCGTTCGGGCGCGATGCCGGCCGTGAACAGCACTTCCGAGCGCAGGTAATTGCCCATGCCGGCCAGGAAACCCTGGTCGAGCAGCAGCGCCACCAGCGAACGCCCCGCGAAACGTGGGTCCTGCAGGCGTTTGCCGACGGTGGCGGCGGTGAGCGAACCATCGAGCACGTCAGGTCCCAGCTTGGCCAGGAAGGGGTGGCGCGCCAGCTCCGCGGTTTTCCACATGGCCACGTCGGAGGCCGAATACAGCAGGATCGCGCGCTCGTCCGTTTCCAGCGCCACCCGCAGCGAACGTGCGCCTTCGGCCGGGCGCTCGCCGGCGGCGGCGATTTTCCAGACGCCGTAGAGCTGGTTGTGCGAGTAAAGGCTGAGGCCGTGGTCGAAATGGGTCAGCAGGGCCTTGCCGTGCGGCTCGATCGCGGTGATCGTGCGGCCCACCAGGGTCTTGTGGTGGCGCTTGAGCTCGGGGAAGTGGAACCAGGCGGCGGCCAGGGGACGGCCGACCACGGCCTCGGCGAGGCGGTCGGCGGCGCGGCGGATCTCGGGACCTTCAGGCATGCCGCCAGCCTGGCCTCACGCGCGTGCAGGCGGCGTCGTGGCCTCGGCCCGCACCGGCGGCACCTGCTGCGGATCGTGGTATTCGAAACCAAGCAGGCTTTCCTGGACGCGGGCAACGCGGGCGCCGACCAGCACCGCCGGTCCGGGCTCGTCGAAAAACACCAGCTGCACGACCTCGGCCACCTGCAGGGAGCAGCCTTCGGGCCGGAACAGGCCGCAGCCGCCTTCGGAGAGGTCCACGACTTCGCCCAGCCAGGCTTCTTCGTCGCGCACCACCATTACCCGGGCGGCGTAGGGCACGCGGGGATTGAAACGATGGTCGTTCATCGGGCCGGCCTCACAGCGATTTCGTGCGGCCGCCGTCGACGGGCAGGTTGATGCCGTTGACGTAGCCGGCCGCCGGCGAAGCGAGGAAGGCGATGGCCGCAGCCACCTCCGCGGGTTCGGCGAAGCGCCCGGCCGGCACGGTGGCCAGCATGCCCTTGGCGATGTCTTCCTCGGACTTGCCGGTGGCGCGGGCGCGTTCGGCCAGGATCTGGTCCAGGCGCTGGGTGCGCGTGTAGCCGGGCAGCACGTTGTTGACCGTGATGCCGAAGGGGCCGAGCTCCGTGGCCAGGGTCTTGGCCCAGCTGGCCACCGCGCCACGCACGGTGTTGGACACGCCGAGGTTGGCGATGGGCTCCTTCACCGAGGTCGAGATGACGTTGACGATGCGGCCCCAGCCGGCGGCCTTCATGCCCGGCAGCACGGCCTGCACCAGCACCTGGCCAGCGACAAGATGCTGGCGGAAGACGTCCAGGTAGGCCTGCGGGTCGGCCGCGTGCGCCGGACCGCCCGGCGGGCCGGCGGTGTTGTTGAGCAGCACCTGCACCGGCCGGCTTCCACACAGCGCGGCGACCTGCGCGGCCAGGCCCGCGGTGTCGCCGGCGTCGGCGGTCACGAAACCGTGGCGCTGCGACTCATGCACGCGGGGCAGGCCGGCGGCGACTTCGGACAGCCGGCCCGGGCGCCGGGCCAGCACGGTCACGTCGGCGCCGCGTTCGGCCAGCGCGGTGGCGGCCGCCAGGCCGATACCTTCCGAGCCTCCACATACCAGGGCGTGTCGCCCGGCCAGGTCCTTGTGCATCGGTACTCCTTGTTATTCCTACCAATCCTGCCCCGACAGCGGGGTCTTTATCGGCTGCATCATGCGCTCGCGCAGCTCGTCGTCGCTTTCGGCCCGCGGCGGTTCGATTTCTTCCAGGTCCAGGCCCCAGGCTTCGGCGTCTTCCTCGTCCATGCCGGCGAACTCGCGGAATTCGGCGTCCATCAGCATGGATCGGGCCACGTCCTCGCTTTCATAGATGTTGATGCGGCCATCGCAGTCGAAAACTTCGGCGACGCCGCTTTCAAGCACGCGCAGACGGGACCAGACCAGCATGCGGGGCAGGGCGGCCAGCCACCATTGGTCGTTGTCGCGGTTGCGGTCACTTTCGCTTTCGTCGTTCATGGGGCAATCCTTATTGCAGTGCGATCAGCAGCAGCACGCCGGCGCTGCCGATCAGGGCCAGCCAGCCGCTGCCGGCGGCGATGCCGCCGAAGAAGTTCAGGGACGGGTCGGCGTGGATGCGATGTTTCCAGCGCATCAGCCACCAGCTGTAGCCCCAGCCGCCGTCCTGGGTGTCGGGTGCGAAGGCGTAGGCCCTGTCCAGCTGCTGGCGGAAGGCCAGCACCCGGAAGCCGAAATGTGCCGGCGCCGCGGAGCCGGCCAGGCCCAGCATCAGGAAGATAAGCAGTGAACCGGCGCCCGTCTGCATGGGTTCAGAAGGTCGCCAGGCCCGGCGCGCGCGGGTAGGGGATGGCGTCGCGGATGTTGGCCAGGCCGCAGGTGTAGACCACCAGGCGCTCGAAGCCCAGGCCAAAACCGGCGTGCGGCACGCTGCCGTAGCGGCGGAAATCGCGGTACCAGCCGTAGTGCTCGCCATCGAGGCCGAACTGCGCCATGCGCTTGTCCAGCACGTCCAGGCGTTCTTCGCGCTGGCTGCCGCCGATGATCTCGCCGATGCCCGGCGCCAGCACGTCCATGGCCGCGACGGTCTTGCCATCGTCGTTGAGGCGCATGTAGAAGGCCTTGATCTGCTCGGGGTAGTTCATCACCACCACCGGCCGGCCCACGTGAACTTCGGTGAGCCAGCGCTCGTGTTCGGTCTGCAGGTCCAGGCCCCATTCGACCGGGTAGTCGAACTTGTGGCCAGAGTCCTGCAGCAACTTCACCGCCTCGGTGTAGTCGATGCGCTCGAAGGGCGAGTCGATGAAGTTCTCCAGGCGCGTCACGGCGTCCTTCTGTACGCGTTCGGCGATGAAGGCCATGTCGTCGGCGCGTTCGGCCAGCACGGCTTCGAACAGATACTTGAGGAAGGCTTCGGCCAGGTCGGCGTTGGCTACCAGGTCGGCGAAGGCGATCTCCGGTTCGATCATCCAGAACTCGGCGAGATGCCGGGTGGTGTGGCTGTTTTCGGCGCGGAAGGTCGGGCCGAAGGTGTAGACCTTGCTCAGCGCCAGGCAGTAGGCCTCGACGTTGAGCTGGCCGGACACGGTAAGGAAGGTTTCCTTGCCGAAGAAATCCTTGGAGAAGTCCACGTTGCCCTTGCCGTCGCGCGGCAGGTTGGCCATGTCCAGGGTGGAGACGCGGAACATCTGGCCGGCGCCTTCGGCGTCGGAGGTGGTGATGATCGGCGTGCTGATCCAGTAGAAACCCTGCTCGTGGAAGAAGCGGTGCACCGCCTGTGCCAGGCAATGGCGGATGCGGGTGACGGCGCCGAACAGGTTGGTGCGCGGGCGCAGGTGCGCGACCTCGCGCAGGAACTCCAGCGAATGCGCCTTGGGCTGGATGGGGTAGGTTTCCGGGTCTTCGACCCAGCCGACCACTTCGATCGCGCTGGCCTGGATCTCGAAACCCTGGCCCTGGCCCTGGGAGGGCACCAGGGTGCCGGTGGCGATGACCGAACAGCCCGCGCTGAGCCGGCGGACCTCGTCTTCGTAATTGGCCAGGGTGGCCGGGGCCACCACCTGGATGGGCGCGAAGCAGCTGCCGTCGCTGACGTTGACGAAACTCAGCCCCGCCTTGGAGTCGCGCCGGGTGCGAACCCAGCCGCGGACCGTGACTTCCCCGCCCGCGGTGACTTCCCCGCCGAGCGCCTGCTGGACGCTGACCACTGCCATGCCTTGATTCCCTGCCCCTGCGGGCCCATCTGGTTAAGTGCGCAAGGATACCCGCAGGCGCGCCCCGGCGCAGCGGCGTTATACTTGCCGCTGCCTCGCCCCCGACTAAGCACGGACCCCGCCATGGCCATCACGCTCACCCCCGCCGCCGCCGACCGCATCCGCAGCTACCAGGCCCAGACCCCGGGCACGCTGGGCCTGCGCTTTGGCGTGCGCAAGTCCGGCTGCACCGGTTTCGCCTACGTGGTGGACATGGCCGACGCCGCCGGTCCCGACGACACGGTCTTTGAAACCGACGGCGTGGCGGTCTACGTCGACGCCCACAGCCTGCCCCAGGTGGACGGCACCGAGATCGACTTCGTCAGCCAGGGCCTGAACCAGCAGTTCGTCTTCCGCAACCCCAACGTCGAGGACGCCTGCGGCTGCGGCGAGTCCTTCAGCACCAAGGCCGATCGCGCCGCCTGAGCGGCCTCCAGCCCCTAAGTGCCTGAACTTGCGCGGGAAACCCTGCGTAGTGCATAATGCGCGGCTCCCCATTCCGGGGAGACCTTGCTCCACGGCGGATGGCCACCCATCCCGGCCGGGGGCTGCCAGGCCGAATCCTCGGCCGCATCCACAAGGAAACAACAATGCGCCATTACGAAGTCGTCTTCATGGTCCATCCGGACCAGAGCGAGCAGGTGCCGGCCATGATCGAGCGCTACAAGTCGCTGATCGAGGGCGGTGAAGGCAAGATCCACCGTCTCGAAGACTGGGGTCGCCGCCAGCTCGCCTACGCCATCGACAACCTGGTCAAGGCCCACTACGTGCTCATGAACATCGAGTGCGGCAAGAACGAGCTGACCGAACTGGTCGACGGCTTCCGCTTCAACGACGCCGTGCTTCGCCACATGATCCTCGCCCGCGACGAAGCGGTCACCGAGCAGTCCCTGATCATGAAGAGCAAGGACGAGAAGACCGAGCGCCGCCCGCGCCGTGAGGACGACGAGTCCGGCGACCGTGGCGACAACGACAACCGCAATTCCAACGCCGACGCGGCCTGAAGGAGAAAGTCATGAGCAAGTTCTTCCGCCGCCGCAAGTTCTGCAAGTTCACCGCCGAAGGTGTCAAGGAGATCGACTACAAGGATCTCAACACCCTGCGCCAGTACCTGACCGAGAACGGCAAGATCGTGCCGAGCCGCATCACCGGCACCAAGGCCAAGTACCAGCGCCAGCTGCAGACCGCGATCAAGCGCGCCCGCGAGCTGGCCCTGATCCCGTACACCGACAACCACCAGAACTGATCCTGACGGACAGCCTTAGTTGCGGGGCCCCGCGCCCCGCTAACGTTACGGAGTTAAAAAAATGGAACTGATCCTCCTGCAGAAGGTCGTCAACCTCGGCGGCCTCGGCGACAAGGTCAAGGTCAAGCCGGGTTTCGGCCGCAACTACCTGATCCCCTACGGCAAGGCCGTGCCGGCGACCGCCGACAACGTGGCCCAGTTCGAAGCCAAGCGCGCCGAATACGAAGCCAAGGCCAATGCCCACCTGGCTGACGCCGAAGCCCGCAAGGCCAAGCTCGAGGGCGCGACGGTGACCATCGCCGCCAACGCCTCGACCGAAGGCAAGCTGTTCGGTTCGGTCGGCCCGCGCGAAATCGCCGAGGCCTTCACCGCCGCCGGCTTCCCGCTGGAAAAGAACGAAGTGGTGCTGGGCGAAGGCCCGCTGCGCCGCACCGGCGAGTTCGACATCGAAGTGCGCATGCACGCCGACGTCGGCACCACCGTCAAGGTGGTCGTCGAAGCCGAAGCCTGATTCCAGGCCACAGGCGATTCACGACGGGCGCCCCAGGGCGCCCGTTGTTTTTGGTGCCTCCCGCGGGTCGCAGCCCGTGAGACAGGGGTGGCGTAGAGAGATGCCCACCGGTTATGCACAGGGTTATGCCTAACGCTCGCGGGGCCGGGGCCTTAGGATGACCGACCCGGCCCCTGCCGGCCCCGCCACGTCGCATCCAAGAACAAGGCGATCATGTCCGCACGTCCCGAATCCTTCCGCACCGACGCCAAGATCGACGCCCTTCGCCTGCCGCCCCAGTCGGTCGAGGCCGAACAGGCCGTGCTGGGCGGGCTCATGCTGGCCCCCGATTCGCTCGACCGCGTCGGCGACTTCCTTACCGAACACGACTTCTACCGGCGCGACCACCGGCTCATCTACCGCGCCATCCGCGAGCTGAGCGAAAAGAACAAACCCTTCGACGCGGTCACCCTGGGCGAGTGGTTCGAGTCCAATTCGCTCAGCGAACAGATCGGCGGCACCGGTTACCTGATCGAACTGGCCAGCACCACGCCCTCGGCCGCCAACATCCGCGCCTACGCCGAAATCGTGCGCGAGAAGGCCGTGCTGCGGCAGCTGATCGAGGCCGGCACCGAAATCGTCAACGACGGCTTCCAGCCCGAGGGCCGCGACAGCCAGGAAGTGCTGTCGGCCGCCGAGATGCGGGTGTTCAAGATCGCCGAGCAGGGCCGCCGCGGCCGCGCCGACTTCGTCAGCCTGCGCGACGCCATGAAGGACGCCTTCCAGGTCCTGCAGGAACGCTACGAAAACCAGGGCAACGTCACCGGCCTGCCCACCGGGTTCGCCGACCTCGACGAACTCACCGCCGGCCTGCAGCCGTCCGACCTGATCATCCTGGCGGCCAGGCCGGCGATGGGAAAATGCCTCAGCGCCGATGCAGAAATCGTACTTGCCGATGGCTCGGTGGCCACGATCCAGGACATCTGCACGCGACGCGACGGTGAACTGGCCACGCTCGGGGACGACCTGCGCCTGGCCTGGACCCACCCGTCCGACTTCGTTGACGACGGCATCAAGCCCACGTTCGAGGTGAGCACCCGGCTCGGTCGCCGCGTGGAGGCGACCGCACCGCACCCGTTCCTGACGCTCGATGGCTGGAAGCCCCTGCTGGAGCTGCGCGAAGGCGACTTCGTCGCGGTGCCACGCCGGTTGCCGGTGTTTGGCACCGAAGCGATGCGTGGCTGTGAAATCAGCCTGCTGGCCTACCTGATCGGCGACGGTGGCCTGACCGGCAGCGTTCCGCGCTTCACCAATTCCAATCCCTTGATCGTCGATGACTTTGTCTCTGCCGTCGCGGCTTTTGGCGGTGTGCAGGCCAATCCCGTCACCGACTCGGGCAGGACGCCCAGCTGGTCGATCGCCGCTGATGCGGCGGCGGTTGGCCAGAACCGGCAGCAATTCGCCGCCGTCCTGGACGCGGCCCTTTCCCGGCATGCGCTGCCGGCGCGCGCCGTGGCGGCGGCCGTGGGCGTCAGTCCCTCATCCCTCACGCACTGGCGCCAAGGCCGCACGATGCCGGCCGCGGCGCCGCTTGGCCGGCTGTGCGAAATCCTGGCGATCGAACCAACGCTGCCGGATGGCCAGGACCTGGCCTCGGCCCGGCGCAATACGCCCAACCCGGTCACCCGCTGGCTTCGCGACCTGGGCCTGATGGGCAAGGACGCCAGCGCCAAGCAGGTTCCGGACGCCGTTTTCAGGCTGCCGCGCGCCCAGCTGGCCCTGTTCCTCAACCGCCTGTTCGCCACCGACGGCTGGGCCACGGTGCTGGCCAGCGGCCAGGCCCAGGTGGGTTATGCCTCGGTGTCCGAGCGCCTGGCCCGCCAGATCCAGCACCTGCTGCTGCGCTTTGGCGTCGTCGCGAAACTGCGCCAGCGCTGGGTCAAATACCGCGAGTCGCGGCGCCCGGCCTGGCAGCTCGACATCACCGATGCCGACTCCCTGCGGGTCTTCTGCACCGAGATCGGCATCCACGGCAAACAGCCCGCCGTCGGCGCGGTGATGCAGGCCCTGGCCGAACGCGGCGCGCACAGCAACGTCGATTCGGTCCCGCCGGCGGCCTGGGCCTTGGTGGAGCGCGCCAAGGGCAGCATGTCCTGGGCCGAACTGGCCCGCCGCTGCGGCTTCAACGCCACGAACATGCACGTCGGCAAGCGCGGGATTTCCCGATCGCGGCTGGCACGCATGGCCATGGTGCTCGACGACCCCAAGCTTGCCGCGCTGGCCTCCAGCGATGTGGTCTGGGACCGCATCGAATCGATCCGCTGCACCGGCATGCAGCAGGTTTACGACCTGACGGTTCCCGGCACCCATAATTTCATCGCCAACGATGTCTGCGTGCACAACACCACGCTGGCCCTGAACATCGCCGAATTCGCCGCGCTCAAGACCAAGAAGGCGGTGGCGGTGTATTCGATGGAAATGTCCTCCTCGCAGCTGGCCTTCCGCCTTATTTCCTCGATCGGGCGCATCAACGCCACGCGCTTGCGCACCGGCCAGCTCGAGGACGAAGACTGGTCGCGGGTGAACATGGCCATCAAGATGCTGTCGGAGGTGAAGGTCTTCATCGACGACACCCCGGCGCTGTCGCCCGACGTGCTGCGTTCCAAGGCCCGCCGCATCAAGCGCGAACACGACCTGGGACTTATCGTCGTCGACTACCTGCAGCTGATGCAGGTGCCCGGCACCGGCGAGAACCGCACCAACGAAATCTCCGAGATCTCGCGCTCGCTCAAGGCCCTGGCCAAGGAACTGAACGTGCCGGTGGTGGCGCTGTCGCAGCTCAACCGCGGCCTGGAGTCGCGCACCGACAAACGTCCGGTCATGGCCGACCTGCGTGAATCAGGCGCCATCGAGCAGGACGCCGACATCATCATGTTCATCTACCGCGACGAGTACTACCACAAGGACTCGGGCGACAAGGGCCTGGCCGAGGTCATCATCGCCAAGCAGCGTTCCGGCCCCACCGGCACCATCAAGCTCAAGTTCTTCGGCGAGTACACCCGCTTCGACAACCTGGCCCGGGACGGCGTCGGCAGCTTCGAATAGGCCGGCGCCGGGCTAGAATCCCGGCATGGACCCCGCCACCCACCGCGACGACGTCTTCGGCCAGCGACCCACGCGCATCCGCGTGGACCTGGACGCGATCTCGCACAACCTGCGCGCCCTGGCCGCCCACGCCGGCGTGCCGGTGATGCCGATCATCAAGGCCAATGCCTACGGCCATGGCCTGGCCCGCGTGGGCCTGCACCTGCAGGCGCAGGGGGCCGGGCAGCTGGGCGTGGCCTTCCTTGAGGAGGGCATCGCGCTGCGGCGCGCCGGGGTGACGCTGCCGATCCTGGTGATGGGCGGCATCTTCGGTCCGCAGGCGGCCACGGTGATCGCCAACGACCTCGAAGTCACCGTGTCTTCGATCGACAAGCTGCGCCAGGTCGAGGTCGCGGCCGAATCCCTGGGCCGGCGTGCCACCGTGCACCTGAAGATCGACACCGGCATGGAGCGCATCGGCGTTCACAGCTACCACGCCGGGCCCTTCATCGAAGCGGCGCTGGCCTCGCGCTGGTGCGACATCAAGGGCATCTATTCGCACCTGGCCTGCGCCGACGATCCGGACTCGCCGGCGACGGCGCGCCAGCTCGAACGTTTCCTCGGCGCCTGCGCCCACTTCGAACGGGTCGGCGCGCCCATGCCGCTGCGCCACCTGGCCAACTCCGGCGGCGTGCTGCATTTCCCGGAAACCCACCTGGACATGGTCCGGCCCGGCATCGCGCTGTTCGGCGTGCTGCCCGACGCCGCCTCCCGGCCCACGGTGGACCTGCGGCCGGCGATGTCGCTGGTGTCCCAGGTCGTGTACTTCAAGGTGGTGCCGGCCGGCGACCCGGTCAGCTACGGCGGCACCTGGGCGCCCGCGACCGACACCCGGGTGGTGACGGTGCCGATCGGCTACGGCGACGGTTTCCCGCGGGCGCTGTCCTCGCGCGGGCAGGTGCTGGTGCGCGGCCAGCGCCATGCCATCGTCGGGCGCATCTGCATGGACCAGTTCATGGTGGATATCGGCCCCGCCGGCACCGCCTACAACGAAGACGAAGTGGTGCTGATCGGTCAGCAGGGCGACCAGGCCATCCGCTGCGAAGACGTGGCCCTGGCCGCGGGCACGATTCCCTACGAGATCCTGGTGGGCCTGAACGGCCGCATCCCGCGCGAATACAGCGGCGGCTGAGCCGTCTTGCCGCCGCCTGCACGGCGCCGGCCCGACACTGCGCGGATGTCAGAGCCCCTGCGCCACCTGGTGCTGGTCCTGGGTGACCAGCTCGACCGCGATTCCGCGGTTTTTGATGACTTCGACCCGGCCACGGACGCGGTGTGGATGGCCGAGGTCGACCACGAAGCCACCCAGGTCTGGTCGGGCAAGCCGCGCATCGCGCTGTTCCTGGCCGCGATGCGGCGCTTTCGCGATCAACTTCGTGCGCGCGGCTGGACCGTGCACTACCGCGCCCTGGGCGAACACGACGCCGCCAGCCTCGACGAGGCCCTGGCGGCCGACCTGGCGCGCCTGCGTCCACGCAAGCTGATGGCCGTGCGCCCCGGCGAATGGCGGCTGGCGCAGTCGCTGCCGGCGGTATGCACGACCGCGGGCACCACCTGGGTCGAGGTTCCCGATCGCCATTTCTACTGCGACGGCGACGACTTCGCCCAATGGGCCAAGGGCCGGCGCGAATACCGCATGGAGCACTTCTACCGCTGGCTGCGCCGGCGCGAAGACGTGCTGCTTGAAAACGGCGAACCGGCCGGCGGCCGCTGGAACTTCGACGCCGCCAACCGCGGCCGCTTCGACCGGCGCGGCCCGGGCTGGCTGCCGGCACCGCGCTCCTTCGCGCCCGATCAGCAGACCCGCGAGGTGCTGGCCCTGGTCGAAGCCCGCTTCACCGGGCACCCCGGCAAGCTCGACGGCTTCGACTGGCCGCTGGACCCGACCCAGGCCCGCGAAGCCCTGGCTGATTTCATCGCCCACCGGCTGCCGCTGTTCGGCCGCTACCAGGACGCGATGTGGGCCGGCGAACCCTGGCTCTACCATTCGCGGCTTTCCGCGGCGATGAACCTGAAGCTGATCGGGCCGCGCGAGGTCGTCGCGGCGGTGGAGGCCGCCTGGCGCGACGGGCAGGTGCCGATCGAAGCCGCCGAAGGGTTCATCCGGCAGGTGCTGGGCTGGCGCGAATTCGTGCGCGGCGTGTACTGGCTGCGCATGCCGGGTTTCCTGGAGCAGAACACGCTGGCCGCCGACCAGCCGTTGCCGGCCTTCTACTGGACCGGCGACACCGACATGGCCTGCCTGCGCGATTCGCTGCGGCATACGCTGGACCTGGGCTACGGCCACCACATCGAACGCCTGATGGTGCTGGGCCTGTTCGCGCTGCTGCTGGGCGTGCGCCCGAAGCAGGTGCACGAATGGTTCCTGGCCGTGTACGTGGACGCCGTGGAGTGGGTGGAGCTGCCCAACGTGCTGGGCATGGCCCTGTACGCCGACGGCGGCCGCATGGTCAGCAAGCCCTATGCGGCCTCGGGCAAATACATCCAGCGCATGTCCAACCACTGCAGCGGCTGCCGCTTCCGCCCGGATGAAGCCACCGGCGAAACGGCGTGTCCGTTCACCACGCTGTACTGGGATTTCCTGGTCCGCCACCGCGAACGATTTGAACGGCACCCGCGCACGGCCCTGCAGTGGTCGCACCTGGGCCGGCGGCCGGCCGGGGAACTCGAGGCGGTGCAGGCGCAGGCGTCCGCATTGCGGGACCGCCTGGCCACCGGTTCACGGCCGCAACACGGGGACGGCGGCTAGGCTGTAGGCAATCTCCTGAAGCGGAAAACACCATGCCCACCTGTCTGATCACCGGCGCCACCGGCGGCGTCGCCACCGCCCTGGCCGGCCGCCTGCGCGCAGCCGGCTGGCGCCTGGCCCTGGTCACCCGCCAGCCCGAAAAGCTGCAGCCCGACGAAGCCGACCTGGTCATCGAAGCCGACGTGTCCACCGCCGCCGGCGCCGACCACGCGCTGGCCGCCGCCGAAGGCGCCTTCGGTGCGCCGCCGACGGCCCTGGCGCACTGCGCCGGCGCGGTGGTGCTGGGTTCGCTGCCGCGCACCACCGAGGCGATGTACCGCGACTGC
>NZ_CAXBJS010000020.1:0-24805 GCF_963976025.1 uncultured Arenimonas sp. | reverse complement strand
GGGCCTTTTTTTGTAGCGCAGGGAAGCGGGGCCGGCGCGGCCGGCACCGGTGTCAGGCGGCGCCGGCGCGGCGGACCTGGGAGGTGGTGGCGCCGAAGTTGGCCTTGAACGAGCGGCAGAACGCGCTCTTGCTTTCGAAGCCGATCACTTCCGAGATGTCGCCGATCGGCATGCGGGTGTCGCGCACCAGCGCCCAGGAACGGCCGACGCGCAGGCGGTTGGCGTGTTCGAGCGGGGTTTCACCAAAAACCTCGCGATACAGGCGGATCAGGTGGGTGGGCGAATAGTTCGCCACTTCGGCCAGGCTGGTGAGGTCGAGCCGGGTCGAACGGCCGAAGGTGATCAGGTGGCGCACGCGCATCAGGCGCAGCAGTACCTGTTCGCGCCGCTGGCGCGTACGGCCGCTGCAGGCGTCCAGATAGATGCGAACCGGCGCCTGGCTTTCGTGCACGGCCGCGACCAGCGCGCCCAGCGCCGCATCGTTGCGCGCCTGGCCATGCCGGGAAAGACGGGCCACGCGCAGCATCAGGCGGCGGAGCTCGCGACCCGGGCGCACCTGCCAGGGCATCAGCAGGCGGTCGCTGCCGCCGGGCTGGTCGCGCAGGCGGTGTGCCCAAAGGTGCGCGGGCCCGGCGATGCCGATCGCCCCCACCTTGCCCGGCGCCGAAAGCCGCAGTGGACCGTCCTGCCAGGCAAGCAAACGGCCCTTGCCGACGTCGCCCTGGAAAGTTGGCGCCTGGACAACCAGGCTGCCCTGCAGCACCCACCAGGCCGAGGCCCAGCCGGCGGGGAGATCCACCTGCGCGCCGCGCGCGGCGGCAACAACCACGTGGAAGCGTTCGGTGGCCGGCACCACCGCCCCGGCGAAGCCGAGGCGATGGAATTCAGCGGTTGAGAAAAGTGCAGCCGGGCACATCGACAGGCATCCGCGGGGACATTCACCCAGTTTGCACGTGCGCGCGAAGCCGGCATATGCAAAAGGTCATGTCCACGCGGACGTCCACGCGGACAGTTGGCAATGGTTCAGAAAAGCCTGCAAAACAAGGCTTTCCGCGACAACTTCAATCGCAATCCGTGCACACGGCGAAGGCCCTTGCGCGGTCCAAGATGACGCCGTCAGCGACGCCATACTCTCTCTCCAACGGCACGGCGACCCTGGAACCTTTACAGAGTGGGTTCGGGACAAACAGGTTCGTCTTCGCAGACACGGCCCGAATGGATTCGGGCCGTTTTCATTCCTGAACCCGCCAGCGCGCCGCGGCGCGTAGCATGGTGGTATTCGGGAGCGGGAGCGGCACAGTGCGTTCATGCATCAGCCTTGGCCTGGCGGCCTGCCTGGCCGTGTTGTCGGTGGCAGGCGCGACAGCGGCCGTGCCGTCGGCGGGGTCGTCGCTGAACCTGCTGCCGGGCGAGTACCTGTGGACGCCGGAACTGGCGCCGATGGGTCCGGTGCTGGTGCTGGTCAGCATCCCCGAACAGCGTGCCTACGTGTATCGCAACGGCGTGCGCATCGGCGTCGCCACCGCCAGCACCGGCAAACCCGGCTACGACACGCCCACCGGCGTGTTCAGCGTGCTGCAGAAAAAGCGCGAGCACTATTCCAACCTCTACGACGACGCGCCGATGCCCTACATGCAGCGGCTGACCTGGGACGGCATCGCGCTGCACGCGGGGCGGGTGCCAGGTTATCCGGCGTCGCATGGCTGCGTGCGCCTGCCCGACGCCTTCGCCGAAAAGCTCTACGACGTCACCACCCGTGGCATGACCGTGGTGATCACCGACGACCCGGCCCGCGTGCCGATGCTTGCCGATCCCAGCCTGTTCCCGGCAAGCCCGCCACCGGCAACCGTGGGCACGCGCGTGGGCGACCTGTCGCTGCCGGTGCCTGCGGATGCCGGCTTCAGCTGGTTGCCCGGGTTGGCGCCGCCCGGTCAGGTGACCGTGGTGCTCAGCCTTTCAGAGCGGGAAATGGTGGTGATGCGCGAGGGCGTCGAGATTGGCCGCGGCCCGGTGCAGCTGGCCGGCACGCCGCCGGTCGGCACGCGCGCCTACCTGCTGCTTGACGGCGTGCAGCCGGAAGCGGCCCCGTCCTTGCCCGACCGGCCGCGCCGCCGGTGGCTGCGGGTGCTGGGCGACGGTGCCGACGATCCGGCCGGCGTATTGGCGCAGGCGGGCCTGGACGCCGACCCCCGGTTCCTGGCGCGGGTTTATGACACCCTGGTGCCCGGGGCCACGCTGGTGGTCACCGACGAGGCCTTGCGCCGGGCTCCGGCGTTGACCGTGATCGAGGCAGGGGATGAAATCCCTCCGGCCCGGCCCCATAACGAGGGGCAATGACCCTGGAGACCTCCTGATGGCCTTCCTGCGAACCCTGTCCTGCGCCGCCCTGCTGGCCGCCGGTCCGGCGCTGGCCAAACCCACGCTGCTGGAAAAGCTGCAGGCCCAGGCACCCGAAGCCGACGCCCGGGTGCTGGCGCTAGCGCTGCAGGCGCGCGAATGCGCCCTGGCCAGCGCACCCTCGGCCCGCCGGTTGGCCGTGATCGACTATTCGCGGCCGTCCACCGAACCGCGGCTGTGGGTGTTCGACCTCGAACAGGCCCGCCTGCTGTTCGCCGAACACGTGGCCCATGGCCAGGGCAGCGGCGGCAACGTCGCCACCGACTTTTCCAATCGCGAAGGCAGCCACCAGTCCAGCCTGGGCCTGTTCCGCACCGGCGAGACCTACCACGGCGGCAACGGTTATTCGATGCGCATGGACGGCCTCGAGCCCGGCGTCAACGACGCCGCCCGCGACCGGCTGATCGTGATGCACGGCGCGCCCTACGTGAACCCGCTGGCCGCGGTGGCGCAGGGCCGCCTGGGCCGCAGCTACGGCTGCCCCGCGGTGCGCCCGGAAGTGGCGCGCGAGGTCATCGACACCCTCAAGCAGGGCCAGCTGCTGTTCGCGTATTACCCCGACCCGGAGTGGCTGCAGGGTTCGCAATTCCTGGGCTGCGGCAGCGATACGCTGGCGCGTGCAAAAGCCGGGGCCAGCCAGGGCTGACCCCGGCGGGTCTTCAGAAGCGGTAGTCCAGCGAGATGCGGAAGGTGTCGAAATCGACGTCCTGGCGCACTGATTCCAGATAGGCCGGCGAGGTGAAGGTGCTGCCCGGCAGGTAACCGGTGTCGTAGCGCAGGTCGTCGAGGTCGGTCACCAGGTATTCGCCGCGCAGCGACCACTGGTTGCCGAAGTCGAAGGCGTAGCCCAGGCCCCACTCGAATCCGTCGAGGGTGCCCGACTGCCGGCCCAGCTTGAGGTAGCCGCCGTTGCTGGCCACCGAAGCGCTGGCCGTGGCGTCCACCTGCACCCAGCCCGCGCTGGCGAAAAACAGGTGCCGGCCGTCGGCATAGCCAAAGCGCGCGCGCAGCGACCACTTGTCGTCGAGTTCGATGGTGTTGGCGTAGTCGTAGCTCAGCGTCGGCACCGACGGCGCCGGCTGCAGGCCGGTGGCGCGGCTGTCGCTGATGTCGAGCGACGCATAGTCGAGCTCGGCGCCGAGCACGAAGCCGCTGGCGAACTGGTGGTCGTAACCGAACAGCAGGCCGAAGGCGCTGCCGTCCGGCCCGAGGTCCGTGGACCAGGCGGAGCTGACGTCATCGCGCAGTGCCGGGGTTTCGATCGACCACTCGCCGCCCAGGCTGACGTCGGCGCGGGAATCGCCGCTGGCGTGGCCGGCGTGGCCACCGACGTACCAGCCGGTCCAGGCCTGTTCGGCGGCCACCACGGGGGAAGCTGCCAGGCCGAGCAGGGCGAGCAGGGGCAGGGACTTGAACATGGGGAACTCCTAGTGAGGGGAAAGCCCCGCCGGACGCAGCCGGGGGACCTACCAACACACGCAGCGGCGATGCTTGCCGTGTCAGCTTTCTCGGTGTACTGTCCGCACTAGTACAGTATGGACGCACCGCCATGGCCCGAACCCGCCCCCTGATGATCCAGATCGCCACCGGCGATGCCCGCCCGATCAGCAAGCAGATCGTGGACGCCGTCCGCATGCAGGTCGCCACCGGCGGCCTGGCGGTCGGCGACCAGGTGCCCAGCGTGCGCGGCCTGGCGCAGCAGCTTATGGTCAACCCGAATACCGTTGCCAAGGCCTATGCCGAACTCACCGCCGAGGGCTGGCTGGAATCGCGCCAGGGGCTGGGCCTGTATGTGGCCACGCCACGCCAGCGCCTGAGCGACGCCGAACGCGAGCGTCGCTTCGACGAGGCCGTGCATCGGTTCGTCAATGACGTGATCGCGTTGGACATCCCGGCCGCCGACGTGCAGGCGCGCCTGCAGCTGGAACTGCGCGCCCTCCGGCCGCGCAAGCGCGCCTGAGGTGGCCCCGGTGAACGACGACGACCTGGTCATCCAGACCGACGCGCTGGTGAAACGCTACGGCCGCAAGCACGCGCTCGACGGCCTGAGCCTGGCCATCCCGCGCGGCCGCATCCACGCCATCGTCGGCGCCAACGGTGCCGGCAAGTCCACGCTGTTCCGCATCCTGCTCGGCTTCCTGCCGCCGAGCTCGGGGCAGGCGCGCATCCTGGGCGTGGACAGCCAGCAGCTGGGGCCCGCCGACCGCAGTCGCATCGGATTCGTCAACGAGGAGCACACGCTGCCGGGCTGGATGACGGTGGCCGCCGTGACGGCCATGCAGAAAAAGCACTACCCGCGCTGGCGGCAGGCGGCTTTCGACGAGGTGATCGGCCACTACCAGGTCGAACCGGGCCAGAAGGTGAGCCAGCTCTCGCGCGGCGAACGCGCCGGCCTGAACCTGGCGCTCGCGCTGGCGCAGTCGCCGGAGCTGCTGGTGCTCGACGAGCCGACCCTGGGCCTGGACGTGGTCGCCAAGCGCGCCTTCCTCGAATCGCTGCTCTACAGCAATGCGGCCGGCGACTGCACGGTCATCTATTGCTCGCACCAGATGGAGGAGATCGAGCGGGTCGCGGACAACCTGGTCATCCTCGAACGCGGACGCCTGGCGCACATGTCGGCACCCGATGAATTCTGCGAACGCGTGTCGCTTTGGGTGGCCGACATCCCCTTCCAGGGCCCGCCGCCGGAAACGGTGCCCGGCCTCCTGCAGCGCCAGCAGCTCGACGGCCTGCAGCACTATCTGGTGCTGGACCAGGACGAAAGCTTCGCCGGCTTCCTGCGCAGCGTCGGTGCGCGTTCGGTGCAGTCGATGCCGGTGAGCCTGGACCGCGCCGTGAACGGCTTCCTGGCCAAACACCACGCCGCCCCGACGGAGCTTCGCCATGCGTGAACTCTGGCGGGCCGAACTGCTGCGGTTTCGTACCTGGGCCATCGCCGCGGCGATCGTGCACCTGGCCGTGCTGGGATTCTTCGCACGCCTGGTCGATCCCCTGCAGCAGCCCGATTTCGTGCATGCCATCGTCGCCGGCGTGTACTTCGTCGCCGGCCTGCTGCTCGGGCTGTACCAGATGGGAAGCTACCGGCGCCCCAATGCCTGGCTGAACCTGCTGCACCGGCCGCTGCCACCGGGCCGCATCGTCGCGGCGCTGTCGCTGGCCGCCGGCGCGCTGCTGTGCCTGGCCGTCCTGCTGCCGCTTGCGCTGCTCGTCGTCGGGCAATGGGCCTGGACGGCGAGGGTGGTGGACCTGCGCCACGCGGCCCTGCCCCTGGCGGCCGGGATGATCGCCACGGGCGGCTACCTGGCCGGTGCCATCGCGATGCTCAGTACCCGCCGCGTCGCTGCCTTCGCGCTGGTGCCGCCCGCCCTGTGGTTTGCAAGCCAGGCCAACGGCGCCTGGGCGCTGGTGATGCAGGCACTGGTGCTCGCCTGGCTGGCGGCGTGGCTGCGGGTGGTGTTCAAGCCGGACCTGACGGCGCCTCCGCGCACGGCGACAGGCCAGGTGCTGGCGGCGGTGCCGTTGGCCTTCGGTTCCTACGTTCTGCTGGTGATGGCCAGCCTGGGCTACCAGCTGGGCTGGATGGTGATCGGCAACCACCCGCTCAACGGCACGCCGCCCGAAGGCGGCTATGTGCAGGCCAGTCGTGCCGAATCCGGCGAGCTGCTGCTGGCGGGCCTGGCGGGAAGCGAGCATGCCCAGGCGCCGCTATGGCGACAGCAGGTGCCTCTGTCCCACCTGGGTTCGATGGCGCCGGAAATCACGGCGTTTCCGGTCGCGCATGCGCTGACCAATCCGGCGCTCGCCGAGTTCGACGACGCCGGGAATCGCCGCCGCTACACCTTCAGTCATGACGCCGGCCGATTCCTGGGCGTCAATCCGGTCAATCGCGAACGCGAAGGCGTGCTGGGCATCGGGGAAAAGCAGCTGCGTTTTCCTTCGCCGCCGCTGCTGGTCGGCGACGGCCTGATGGCGACGGCGCACGCACTGTACCGCTACGACAGCGATCGCCAGCAGGTCGACGTCGTTCTGGAGCTGCCCCCGACGGAAACACTGGCTGCTTCGCCGGCGGCCACCGGTGAAGCGGTGATGGTGCTGAGCAACCAGGCGCTTTACCTCTACGATGCGCGTGCATTCCGGGCCGGAACCGGTCCGCTTGCGCCGCGCCAGCGCCTGCCGCTTCCGCTCGAGGGAGCACGGCTTGCCCGCATTGACCTGATGGAACTGATCGATGGCGAACTCGTGTCGATCACCGTCGGCCGCGGCAGCATCGATGGTCCGGGCGCGGCCTGGCAGTCGGTCTGGCACTGGCCAGAAGAGGGCGCGCCGGAACAGGTGGCGCGCCGCGACCTGGCGCCCGATTTCCCGCTGCTGCTGCGGCACTACGAGTGGTGGGTGTCCCCGCTTCTGAGTCACGCACGCCTGGCACTGGTGCAGCTGTTCGCCGCGGACAACCCGCTGCAGGCCGGCGGCTCACACCATCGCCCCGTGGCCGCCTGGCTGGCGGCCGGCCTGGCCGCGCTGTTCGCCGCCGCTGGCTCCCTGGCCTGGGGGCGCCGACAGGTGTTGGGACGACGCGCGCGTGCTGTCTGGGTGCTGGCGTGCCTGCTCGTCGGTTTGCCCGGCCTGCTGGCGCAGTGGCTGCTCTACCCGCGGCGCGACCACGCATGAACGGGTGGCGGTGCCTGGCCGGGGGCCTTTTCCTGGCCATTGCCAGCACGGCAGCCCCGGCTGCAGCGGATGGCTGGGCCGAAGCCATCGCCGAAGCGAAGCACTGGCCGGCAGGTCCCGCGATGTCCCGTGAGTCAGCCATGCAAACCGCCGGGCTTGAGCGCAGCCTGCTGTCCCCTGATGGCCGCACCGTGGCCTGGCTGCGTCGCGACCAGGACCAGTCCAGCCTCTGGTGGCGGCCACTGGAGAGCGGTGAACCGGTCCGCCTGTTGCCGCGCGTGGACGACGCCTCCCTGCGCTGGTCGCGGGATGGTCGCTGGCTGTTCGTGCTCACGCCGACCCAGCTGATGGTGTTCGACCGCCAGGCGGCAGGGACCGGCGAGATCCTCGCGCGCTGGCAGGACCGCCATTCACGCGCGCTGCTCGACACCGACGCCGGCAAACCCGACGCGGTGCTGCTGCGCGAACAGTCGCCGGATGGCGCGACGCCCTGGCGGTCTTCGGTATGGCGATGGCGCGCCAATGGCGATGCAGCGATGCTGCATGAAAGCGACGCCCCGATCCTGGACGTGCTGCTGACCCCGCATGGCAGCCTGGCCTGGCTGCGACAGGCGGAAGCCGCCCGCCACGTGGTTTACCAGGCCGACGACCAGGGCCGCCTGCACGAACGCTTCGATTGCACGAACCTGCACCGCTGCCGCCTGCTTGCCGGCGACGGCACTGCCGGGCTTTGGCTTCAAGGCGACCTGGGCGCCGACCTGCAGCAGCTGCAGCGCTATTCGCCCGGGCACGGCGTCGCCGCGGTCGCCATGGACCCGCGCAGCGAAGCAGACCTGGACGAGGTCGTGTTCGATCGCCGGACCGGCGAACCCGCGCTCCTGGCCTGGCGCAGCACCCGGCCGCACTGGCTGGCCCGGGATCCCGGCGTGCAGCAGGCGCTGGCGCGACTTGAGCGGGCGCTGCCAAACAGTGACCTGTCCCTGCAGCTTGGGCCCTCGGCAACGGCGCCGTGGTGGGTGGAGCAGCGCACGGCGTCAGCGGCCGGCGTACGCACCTGGCGTTTCGATCCGTCATCCGGGCGCCTTGAATCCGTCGACCTGGTTCCGGACGCGAACGCACCGTCGCAGCCACCGCGACGACCGATAAGCTGGACGGCGTCCGATGGCCGTCAACTGCATGGTTTCCTGACCCTGCCGGCAGGGCGTGACGCGTCGAAGGCACCGCTGGTGGTGCTGGTGCACGGCGGCCCCTGGTCGGCGGCGCGTCCGGGCCATTCGCCCTTCGTCGCTTTTCTTGCCAGCCGCGGCGTGGCGGTGTTCGAACCCAATTTCCGAGGTTCCACCGGCTTGGGGCGCGAGCTGATGCTGTCGCCCGGAGGCGACTTCGGCAACGGCCGGGTGCAGCGGGACATCGACGAAGGAACGCGGGCCGCCCTGTCGCAGGGCGTCGGCGATCCGCAGCGGGTCGCCATCGTGGGGGCGTCGTTCGGCGGCTATTCCGCACTGCTGGGCGTGACGTTCTCGCCGCAGCTTTATCGCCTGGCGCTGGCGGCGGTACCGCCGGCCGATTTCGGCTGGACCCTGCGCTGGGCCGTGCGCAGCAGCGACCTGAGCCTGCAGGCGGGCGTGCCGCTTGCGACGACTTTCGCCCTGCTCGGCCTCGACCCCGAAGACCCGGGCGTGACCGATCGCCTGGCGAGGCAGTCACCGCAGGAGAACGCGGAGCGGCTGACGCGTCCCGTATTGCTGTTCGCCGGGGGCCGCGACGAACGCGTGGCATTCCGCAGTGTCAGCCACTATGCGGCGACGCTGGCGCTGCTGGGCAAGGACGTCAGCCTGTTCGTCGAGCCGGATGCCGGCCATGGCATGGACGCACCCCTCGCCCGCGAAGCCTGGCTCTACCTGGTGGAAGCCGCCCTGCATCGCCATCTGGATTCCGACGTGCCCGCGCCACCGTCGCCGGCGCTCGAAGCCTACCTGAAGCGTTCGCTGCGACTGCGAGGTTCGGCGCTGCCGGGTCCGCCCTGATCGGGCGCTTGCGGCACAATGCCGCCATGAACAAACGCTGCCTCCGGACGTATCCATTTGCGCTGGCCTTCCTGCTGCTGGCCGGACCGGCCCTGGCCGTGCCGCCGGTCGTACCGGAGGCGGACGACGTGCCGATGCTCGAAACCCTGGTCGTCAGCGGCGTGCAGCCCGGCCCCGGGCTGTGGAAGGTGTCGCGCGACGGCAACGTCATGTGGGTGCTGGGAACCCTGACGCCGCTTCCCAAGCGCATGGAGTGGAACTCGGACGAGGCCAGGGAGCGCATCGCGGCCTCCGGCCTGGTGCTGCTGTCGCCCAGGGTGAGCATCAGCACCCGGGGCGGGGCGCTGGGCGGCATGTTCCTGCTGCCTTCGGCCCTGCGTGCCCGCAACAACCCCGACAAGCAGCAGCTGGAAGACGTACTGCCGGCTGCCGACTACGCCCGCTGGCAGGTGCTGAAGGCGCGCTACCTGGGGCGCGACCGCGGCGTCGAAAAACGCCGCCCCATCGCTGCCGCGATGGAACTGCGCGAAGAAGCCTTCGACCGCAGCGACCTGTCCTGGCGCGACGTGGTCGGACGCGAGGTGAAGCGGGCCGCCGGGCGCAGCGGCGTGCCCTTCGAACAGCCAACGGTCACCCTGCGGGTCGAAAACGCCCGCGCCGCGCTCAAGGAGTTCAGCCGCAACGAACTGGACGACCTTGAATGTTTCCGCCTCACGCTCGACCAGGTCGAGCGTGACCTCGACACGCTGGCGACGCGGGCCAACGCCTGGGCGATGGGCGAAGTGGCGATGCTGCAGGACCTTCCCTACACCGACAACAGCCAGGCCTGCACCGAAGCCCTGCTGGAGACTTCCCTGGCGCAAAATCGTGGCCTGACCGACCTGCCGGCCCGGGTCGAAGCCACATGGCTGGCCGCGGCCAAGGGCGCGCTGGCTGAACATCGGGAGAGTTTCGCCGTCCTGCCCATGTCGCGGGTCATCGGCGAACGCAGCTACCTGCGCGTGCTGGAACAGGCGGGGTACAGCGTCGAAGCGCCCGGAGACAGCAAGGCGTCGGATTGAAAAAGGGTTGGCGCGCCTGGAGGGATTCGAACCCCCGACCAATGGCTTCGGAAGCCACTACTCTATCCGGCTGAGCTACAGGCGCCCGGAGGCGGATTATGCCACGCCGGGCAGATCAACCGCAGCCCCGGCTGCGCGACCCGGAGGGGTCAGTCAGAAGATCGACCAGCCCGTGAGCTCGGTGAAGCGGGCCAGTGCCGCCGTGCCGGCCAGTGAGTTGCCGCGTTCGTCCAGGCCCGGCGACCAGACGGCCAGGGCCAGTGCGCCCGGCACCACCGCGGCAATGCCGCCGCCGACGCCGCTCTTCGCCGGCAGGCCGACGTGGAAGGCGAAGTCACCGGCGGCGTCGTAGGTGCCGCAGGTGAGCATCAGGGAATTGATGCGCCGGGCCCGCACCGGGCTGATGACCTGCACGCCCGTGCGCCGGCAGCGGCCGCCGTCGGCCTGGTGCAGGAAGGCCAGGGCCAGGTCTTCGCAGCTCATGGCGATCGCGCATTGCCGGAAGTAGAAGTCCAGAACGTCTTCCACGGGCTGCTCGATGTTGCCGAAGCTGCGGATGAAATTGGTGAGCGCGGCGTTGTGGAAGCCAGCCAGGGCTTCGGATTCGGCCACGTCCGTGTCCACGCCGATGTCCGGGTTGCCGGCCCGTTCCCGGATGAACGCCAGCAGCGCGTCCAGGCCGTCGCGGCGCTTGGACAGCACCACGTCGGCCACCACCAGCGCACCGGCGTTGATGAACGGATTGCGTGGAATGCCGCACTCGTCCTCAAGCTGGACCAGCGAATTGTAGGGGCTGCCCGAAGGCTCCCGCCCGACGCGCTGCCACAGGTCGCCACCCAGGGCGTCGAGCGCCATGCTGAGTGAAAACACCTTGGAAATGCTCTGGATCGAAAATGGCGTGCCGGCGTCGCCGATCGAGAACCGGCGGCCGTCCAGGGTCGCCACCGCCATGCCGAAACGTTCGACCGGCACCTGTGCCAGGCGCGGGATGTAGGACGCCACCTTGCCTTGCGAAACCAGCGGCCTCACGTCCTCGGCGATGCGCGCCAGCAGCGCGTCGAAATCCGTTCCGGCGATGGTCTCGGAAACCTCTGCTCTCACGGGCCAGGCCACATTGGAGGGGGTCGGCGATTATGACACGCAGGTCCGTTTGCTCCGCCGGACGCAGGGCTTGCGACCGGAATCGTGCAAGGGGCCACGTTTCCGGGGCTGCACTTATGTGACGCTGGCACTAACGTATGCCCGATGCCACCCCGCCACATGCCGACCCCACCAGTCCGGACGTGAACGCCGACCACGCGTTCCTGGCCAGCCTGCTGCTGCACCCCTCGCGACGCGCCCTGATGGTGCTCGACGCCCAGGGGCGGGTGATCGTGGGCAATGACCGGGCCCGCAGCCTGGTCGGGGGCCAGCTCGAGGCCGACCTGCGTGCGGCCCTGGCCGACGGCATGCGCCAGCTGGCCGGGCACCCGGACCGGGAAATCCACCACCGCCACGAAACGCCCCAGTACACGCTCGACTGCCTGCTGCGCGCGGCCACCGGCGCCGACGGCACGATCCTGGGTTACACCATCAGCGTGTTCAGCCTGGACGAAGCCCCCGACCTGGCCGAGTCGCCGGATCGCGCCCGCTGGCGCTTCGCCCTGGAAAACGCCCAGGACGGCCTGTGGGACTGGGACGCCGAACGTGACCAGGTCTATCGCTCGGGCCGCTGCTTCACGATGCTCGGCTACGCGCGCGATGCCTTCGCCGGCAGCTTCGACGCCTGGCAAACCCTGATCCACCCCGATGACCGCCCGCGCATGAAGGTGGCGCTGCACGCCCACCTCACCGGCGAGCGCGAGAACTACATCGTCGATTACCGCGTGCGCGACGCCAACGGGCGCTGGCGCTGGGTGCTCGATCGCGGCCGCGCCATCACCTGGGACAACGCCGGCCGCCCGCAGCGCGTGGTCGGCACCCACACCGACATCCACGACTACAAGCAGATCGAAGCCCAGCTGCGCGAGCGCGAACTCATCCTCAACCAGGCCCAGCACGTGGCCCACCTGGGCAACTGGAGCTGGGACCCGGAAAACGACAAGCTGTGGTGGTCGGACGAGCTGTACTGGATCGTCGGACTGTCCAACAAGCAGGCGCCGCCCAAGTTCCGCAACCAGCGCCACCTGTTCACGCCCGAATCCTACGAGAAGCTGCACGCGGCGTCGGTGGCGCTGCTCAAGCAGGCCAAGCCGTACGCGCTGGAAGTGGTGATGCTGCGCCCCAGCGGCGAACGCCGCATCGTGCAGGCGCGCGCCGAGGCGATTCTCGACGACGACGGGCGGGTGCAAAGCCTGGTCGGCGTGCTGCACGACATCACCGAACAGCGCCAGGCCGAGGAAAACTCCCGCTGGCGCAACGACCTGCTCGACCGCATCGCCGCCATGGGCCGCATCGGCGGCTTCGAGCTGTTCGTGGAAACCGGCGAACTGCACTGGACCGACGAAAACTACCGCATCCACGGCATCGAGCCGGGCACGCCGCTGCGCTTCGAAGACACGCTGCCCAACTACACGCCCGAGTCGGCGCAGAAGCTGCAGGTGGCCTTCCAGCGCATGGTCAGGGAACACCTGCCCGAGCAAAGCGCCGACCTGTGTTACATGACCCCGGACGATCGCCGCATCTGGCTGCGCGTCACCGGCAGCCTGGAGCTGCGCGAGGGCAGGCCCTACCGCATCACCGGCCTGACCCAGGACATCACCGAAGAACACGAAGCCGGCGAGCGCATCGAACAGCTTGCCCACTACGACACGCTGACCGGGTTGCCCAACCGCTTCCTGTTCCGCCAGCGTGCGGAAGAATCGATCGAACTCGCGCGCCGCAACCAGCAGCCGCTGGCGCTGCTGTTCCTGGACCTGGACCGCTTCAAGCACGTCAACGACACCCAGGGCCACGAGGCCGGCGACCTGCTGCTGCAGGAAATCGCCGGGCGCCTGCGCCAGTGCGTGCGCGCCTCGGACCTGGTGGGCCGGCTGGGCGGCGACGAGTTCCTGGTGCTGCTGCGCGAGATCGCCCGCCCCGAGGACGCCGCGGTGGTGGCGCGCAAGATCATCGAAGCGGTGGGCCGGCCGATCAACCTGGCCCACGGCGAGGCGCAGGTGGGCTGCAGCATCGGCATCGCCCTGCTGGGCGAGAACAGCCCCGATCTCGAATCGATGCTGCGCGCCGCCGACACCGCGATGTACGCGGCCAAGGACGCCGGCCGCAATACCTTCCAGTTCTACAACGCCAGCTTCTACGAGCGGGTGCAGCGCCGGGTGACGCTGGAACAGGAGCTGCGCCAGGCGCTGGCGCGCAAGGAACTGCACCTGGCCTTCCAGCCCACCGTTTCGATGAAGGACAACGGCATCGCCTGCATCGAAGCCCTGCTGCGCTGGACCACCGCGTCGGGCGAGTCGCGTTTCCCCAGCGAATTCATTCCCGTCGCCGAAGACTGCGGCGAGATCCTGCCGATCGGCCGCTGGGTGCTGGGCGAAGCCTGCCGGCAGGCGCGGCGTTGGCACGAGGCCGGGCTGCAGTTCGGCCGCATCGCGGTCAACGTGTCGGCCCTGCAGCTGCGCGACCCGGATTTCGGCAGCCAGGTCCTGGAGGCCTGCGCCCGCGAGCAGTGGCCCACCGACCGGCTGGTGCTGGAAATCACCGAATCGGCGCTGATGCGCGAAAGCGAAGTGCTGCGCAACACCTTCGCGCTGTTCAAGACCAATGGCATCTCGCTGTCGATCGACGATTTCGGCACCGGTTTTTCAAACCTGGGCTACCTGCATCGTTTCCCGCTGCGCAATCTGAAGATCGACCGCAGCTTCGTCAGCCGCATGGACACCACGCCAAACATGCTCGAACTCACCCACGCGGTGGTCAGCCTGGGCCATGCCCTGGGGCTGAGCGTGGTGGCCGAAGGCGTGGAAACCGAAAACGTGCTGCAGCTGCTGCGCCAGCAGGGCTGCGACGAAGCCCAGGGTTACCTGTTCACGCGGCCGCTGGCCGCCGACGAAATGGCGACCTGGCTGGCGGCGCAGGCCTAGGCCCGCGCCGCCGCGCCGGCTATCGGTTGGGCGGCGAATAAACCGCGGCGTGGATGCAGGAAAAAATGCTGATCACGAACCAGCCGAAAGGCAGCAGCGACAGCGTCACCAGCCAGGTGATGGCGAAGGCCAGGCAGGCCAGCACGAACCAGGTGATCGCCCAGAGGATGCGGCCCTGCACCAGCTGGCCCAGTCCCGGCACGAAGAAGCTGCAGATGGCGGCGATGACGTTGCCGGTGGAACCCTGTCCTGCGCTCATGCTTGCGACCTCGTGTTGGGGGAGTCAGCTTGAACAATGGGGACATCGCCCGGCGGCTTCAAGTGCGCTGCCCGGCGACAGGGCGCTCTGCTAGGCTTCGCGCCATGTCCCGACTCCCCGAACCGACGCCCGCCGGGGCGCCGACGCCGGCCTGGCGCGTGCGCCTGCACCTGTACTGGCTGCTGATCCGCGGCGACCGCCCGGTCGGCATCCTGCTGCTGCTGTGGCCGACCTGGTGGGCGCTGTGGCTGGCGGCCGAAGGCCTGCCGCCCTGGCACCTGCTGCTCATCTTCAGCGCCGGCGTCTGGCTGACGCGTTCGGCCGGCTGCGTCATCAACGACTACGCCGACCGCTGGCTGGACCCGCAGGTCGAACGCACCCGCCAGCGGCCCCTGGCCACCGGCGCGGTCAGCCCGCGCGAGGCGCTGGCTCTGTTCGTGGTGATGATGCTCGTGGCCTTCGGGCTGGTGCTGCTCACCAACACGCTGACAATCCTGCTGAGCATCGCAGGCGCCTTCCTGGCCGCGACCTACCCGTTCCTGAAACGCCACACCTACCTGCCGCAGGTCTACCTGGGCGTCGCCTTTGGCTGGGGCATCCCGATGGCCTTCGCGGCCGTGCAGGACACGGTGCCGCCGCTGGCCTGGCTGCTGTTCCTGGGCAACCTGCTGTGGACCACCGGTTACGACACCTGGTACGCCATGGTGGACCGCGAGGACGACCTCAGGGCCGGGTCCAAGTCCACCGCCATCCTCTTCGGCGACGCCGACCTGGTGGCCCAGGGCCTGCTTTACGCCGGCTTCGTCTGGGCGATGTGGCTGGTCGGCGGCCGGGCCGGGCTGGGCATCTTCTATTACGTGGCGCTGGCCGTGGCCGTGGTGCTGGTGCTGCGCCAGTTCTGGATCGCACGCGACCGCGCCCGCGGGAATTGTTTCGAAGCCTTCATCTCGAACCAGTGGGTGGGACTGGCGATTTTCGCCGGCATCGCCGGCCATTACGCCCTGGGTTGACCGGCAAAACCTAGGCCCGCGCGGCCACCCGCAGGTCCACCCGCGCCACGCCGGCACGGCGCAGCAGCCGGGCGGCTTCGGCCAGGGTGGCGCCGGTGGTCATGACGTCATCGAACAGGGCCACGTGGGCGGGCAGGGCAATGCCGGGCGCCAGCCGGAAGGCGCCGCGCACATTGCCACGCCGCGCCCGGGCGTCGAGCTCGGACTGCGGCGCCGTGGCCCGGCCGCGCTGCAGAGCATCGGCCAGCAGCGGCAGGGCCAGGGACCTGGCCAGCGGCCGGGCCAGTTCCAGCGCCTGGTCGTAGCCGCGCTGGCGCAGGCGGCTGCGGTGCAGCGGAATGGGCAGCAGCGCCGCCGGCCGCGCTGCACCGGCCAGTCCCTCGGCCAGCAACCCCGCCAGCAGGCGGCCGGCGGCGAGGTCGCCGTGGAACTTGAGCCGTGGCAGCAGCCGGTCCAGCGGCGGCGCATAACAAAAAACCGCCTGCGTGCTGGCCTGGGCTGGCCGGCTGCCCAGGCAGCGGCCACAGCGCGGCGCCGGGCGCGGCAGGGGCAGGCCGCAGCGGGCGCAGGCGGCGTGGTTCCAGGGCAGGTCGCGGCGGCAGGCCGGGCACAGGTCGAGGCCGCCGCTGCCGGGCTCGGTGCATACCAGGCAGCGCCAGGGCAGCAGCGCCGGACCGAGACCGGCGAAAAATTCGGCTAGCGCCCGGCGCACGGAACGTGATCCTGTTCACGGAAGACAGGTTCGGGTCCGGCGTAGCGTCGGCGTCCCGGTATCCCCCCGACCGGGGCCGGGCCGTCAACTTCCAGGGGTGGGTTTTGGTTGACAGGGTGGGGCATGGCCAACAGACTGCCGCTCTTCATTTTCCCGCAGCATCAGGGAATGCCCATGCCTGCCGTCATCCGTAACGACTGGTCGCGCGAGGAAGTCCTCGCCCTCTTCGACCTGCCTTTCCCCGAACTGCTTTTCCGCGCCGCCACCGTGCACCGCGAGCGTTTCGACCCGGCCGAAGTGCAGGTCTCGACGCTGCTGTCGGTCAAGACCGGTGGCTGTCCGGAAGACTGCGCCTACTGCCCGCAGGCCGCGCGCTACCACACCGGTGTCGAAGCCACGAAGCTGATGGACACCGAGTCGGTGCTTGAACGCGCCCGCGCCGCCAAGGCCGCCGGCGCGTCGCGCTTCTGCATGGGCGCCGCCTGGCGAAGCCCGAAGGACCGCGACATCCCGAAGGTCGCCGAGATGATCCGCGAGGTGAAGGCCCTGGGCCTGGAAACCTGCGCCACCCTGGGCATGCTCAAGGGCGAGCAGGCCAGGACCCTGCGCGCCGCCGGCCTGGACTACTACAACCACAACCTCGACACCGCGCCCGAGTTCTACGGCGATGTCATCAAGACCCGCGATTACCAGGACCGCCTGGACACGTTGGAACACGTGCGCGACGCCGGCATGAAAACCTGCTGCGGCGGCATCGTCGGCATGGGCGAGTCGCGCGCGCAGCGCGCCGGCCTGCTGCAGGCCCTGGCCAACCTGCCGGCGCACCCGGATTCGGTGCCGATCAACCGCCTGGTGCAGGTCGAAGGCACGCCCCTGGCCGGAACCGCCCTGCTTGATCCGTTCGAGTTCGTACGCACCATCGCCGCCGCCCGCATCATGATGCCGGCTTCGATGGTGCGGCTGTCGGCGGGCCGCGCCGAAATGAGCGAGGAGCTGCAGGCGATGTGTTTCCTGGCGGGCGCGAACTCCATCTTCTACGGCGAAAAGCTGCTGACCACCGGCAACCCGGACGTGGCCGCCGACCAGGCCCTGTTCGAACGCCTGGGCCTGCGGCCGATGCCGGTGGTGCACGAATCGAAAACCGTGCACGCCGACATCGTCGAGCCCGCCGCCGGCTGCGCCGCCTGAGATGTCGCGCATCCGGTTCACCGACCGCGTAAACCTGGCCCGCGCCGACCGCACGGCGCGCGACGCGCTCCGGCCCCGGCGCGAGATCGAAGGCCGTGAAGGCGCCCGCGTGCTGGTCGACGGCCGCCAGCTGACCAGCTTCTGCGGCAACGACTACCTGGGCCTGGGCCAGCACCTGGACGTGGTGTCGGCCATGCAGGAAGCCGCGGCCTGGCACGGCGTCGGCAGCACCGGTTCGCCGCTGGTCACCGGCCACCACGCCGAACACGCCCGCTTCGAGCGCGAAATGGCCGAATGGCTTGGTTACGAGCGCGCGCTGTTCTTCGGCAGTGGTTACCAGGCCAACCTGGCGGTGATGCAGTCGCTGCTGGAAGCCGGCGACACCTGCGTGCAGGACAAGTTGAACCACGCCTGCCTGATCGACGGCGCCCGCCTGGCCGGCTGCGAACTCAAGCGTTATCCGCACGCCGACGTCGAAGCCGCGATGCGCCAGCTGATGGCCCGCCGCGACGGCGCGGCGATGCTGGCCACCGACGGCGTCTTCAGCATGGACGGCGATGCCGCGCCGCTGGCCGACCTGGCCCTGGTGGCGCGCGCGCAGGACGCCCTGCTTTACGTGGACGATGCCCACGGCATCGGCGTGCTCGGCCCGGAAGGCCGCGGCAGCCTGGCCGTGGCCGGCCTGGGCGCCCGCGAAGTGCCGCTGCTGCTGGTGCCGCTGGGCAAGGCTTTCGGCGGCCAGGGCGCAGTGCTTCTGGGCAGCGATGCGCTGATCGGCCATGTTGCTGAAACCGCGCGTCCCTACCTGTTCTCCACGGCGCCGGCCCCGGCGATGGCCGCCGCCATGCGCGCCAGCCTGCGCCTGATCCGCAAGGAATCCTGGCGCCGCGCCAAGCTCGCTTCGGTGGTCATGCGCTTCCGTCGCGGTGCCTCCGCGCGTGGCCTGCCGCTGCAGGAATCGTTCACCCCGATCCAGCCGATCGTGCTGGGCGACAACGCTTCCGCCCTGGCCGCCGCGCGCGCGCTGGAAGAACGCGGCTACCTGGTCACCGCCATCCGGCCGCCCACCGTGCCCGAAGGCCAGGCGCGACTGCGGGTCACCCTGTCGGTGGACCACGGCGAAGCCGACGTCGACGGCCTGCTGGCCGCACTTTCCGAAGCGGTGAAGCCCGCGGCCGACCCGGTCCCGGCATGAGCCTGTTCCACGCCGTCCGTGGCCAGGGCCAGCCCCTGGTGCTGCTGCATGGCTGGGCCATGCACGCAGGTATTTTCGGGCCGCTGTCCGAGGCCCTGGCCGATCACTTCGAATTGCACCTGATTGACCTGCCGGGTCATGGCCGCAGCGCCGATGCCGGCGTGGCGCTGACGCTGGACGCCGCCGCCGACGCGGTCGCTGCCCTCGTGCCGGCGCGTGCGCTGTGGCTGGGCTGGTCGCTCGGGGGCCTGGTGGCGCTGCAGGCGGCGGCACGAATTCCCGAACGCGTGCGCGGCCTGGTGATGCTGGCCGCCAGCCCGCGCTTCGTGCGCGGCGAAGACTGGCCGGCGGGCATGGACCCGTCGGTGTTCCGCGGCTTCGGCAGCGAACTGGGCCGCGACTACCGCGGCACGCTCGACCGTTTCCTCATGCTCGAAGCCCAGGGCTCGGACCACGTGCGCGAAGAACTGCGCCTGCTGCGCGCGGAAGTTTTCGCCCACGGCGAGCCCGGCGCCGGCGTGCTGTGCGAAGGCCTGCGCCTGCTGGAAGAAAGCGACCTGCGCGCGGCCTTGCCCGGCCTGGCCATGCCCAGCCTGTGGCTGGCCGGCCGGCGCGACCGGCTGGTGTCGCCGGCGGCCATGCAGGCCGCGGCGGCGCTGGCGCCCGACGCGCGTTTCCACCAGGTGCAGCATGGCGGCCACGCGCCCTTCCTGACCCATGCCGATGAAGTGGCCGGCGCGCTGCGCGACTTCGCTCGGGACTGCCCGCCGTGAGCGGCGTGTTCGACCGCCGCCAGCTGCGCCGCGCCTTCGGCCGGGCCGCGCCGAACTATGCGGCCGTGGCCGCGCTGCAGCGCGAAGTCGAAACGCGCCTGCTCGAACAGCTCGATTACCTCGACGACCGCCAGCCCGCCCGCATCCTGGACCTGGGCAGCGGCCCCGGCCGCGCCGCCGGCGCGATGAAAAAGCGCTGGCCCAAGGCCGAGGTGCTGGCCCTGGACGCCGCGCTGCCGATGCTGCGCGAAGTGCCGCGGCACACGCGCTTCTGGCGCCCGGTGAAGCGGGTCTGCGCCGACGTCACCGCGCTGCCGCTGGCCGACCAGTGTGCGGACGTGATTTTTTCCAGCCTGTGCCTGCAGTGGGTGGAAGACCTGCCAACGGTGCTGGCCGAATTCCGGCGCGTGCTGCGGCCCGACGGCCTGCTGCTGTTTTCGACCTTCGGCCCGGGCACGCTGGCCGAACTGCGCGAAGCCTACGAAGCCGTTGGCGAAGTGCCGCCGCTGTCGCCCTTCGCCGCCATCCAGCAGGTCGGCGATGCGCTGCTGGCGGCCGGCTTCAAGGATCCGGTGATCGACCGCGACAACTACACGCTGACCTACCCCGACCTGCGTTCGCTGATGCGCGAATTGCGGGCCATCGGCGCCAGCGACGCCCGCCATGATCGCGCCCGCGGCCTGGGCGGACGCCGTCGCCTGCAGCAGGTCACCGCTGCCTACGAAACCCAGCGCCGCGGCGAGGTCCTGCCCAGCACCTGGGAAGTGATCACGGCACAGGCGTGGGGCCCCGCGCCCGGTGCGCCGCGCCGGTCGGGCGGCGCCGACCTCGCCAGTTTCCCGGCCGACCGCATCCCGCTGCGCCGCCGCTAGCCCGGCGACGGCGCTAGACTGCGCCCGACCTTTTGAGTTGGAGATCCGACATGCGCCATTTCCGCCTGCCAACGCTCGCCATGGCCATCGCGCTCACGCTTACCGCCTGCATGGCGCCCACCAGCCGGGAGGTCCGCCCCGTGGATGACGAACCGCTGCTCGACAAGGACTGGCGCCTGCTCAGCGCGCCCGACGGCCGTACCCTGCCGACCCAGGGCGCGGGCTCGGCGATGCTGCGTTTCTCCGCAGCGCGCTTTTCCATGACCGGCCCCTGCAATACCCACGGCGGCGGCTGGTCGCGTAGTGGCGACCAGGTGAAGCTGGGCGGCGAAGACGGCATCTTCAGCACCAAGCGCGGCTGCCCCGGCGAGCTGATGAAGCGCGAGTCGGACCTGCTCAGCGCCTTCGCGCAGCCGCTGCGCGCCGAGTTCAGCGGCACCCAGCTGCGCCTGGTCACGGCCGACGGCGCGCGCTGGACCTTCGACAGCCAGGACATACCCACCAGCGCGGGCCGCGAACGCATCGTGCTGGTGTCGGGCGAGCGCAAGCCCTGCACCGGCGCCGGCGCCATGTTGTGCCTGCAGGTGCGCACCGAACCCGGCGCGCCCTGGCAGCACTACTACGGCGACATCGAAGGCTTCAGCTGGCAGGAAGGCGTTGACTACGTGCTGCGCATCCGCGAATACACCGTCGCCAACCCGCCCGCCGACGGCAGCTCGCGCCGCTGGGTGCTCGAGGAAATCCTGGAACGCAGCCGCTGAGTCCGGCCTAGCGGACAACCCGGAAGATGACGCGGCCTTCGTAGGGTTCGCCCAAAGGCACGAGCCGGAAGCCCAGCGGCGCAGCGCGCTCCACCAGCACCGGGAACATCGGCTGCTTGGTCACCCAGATCGCGTCTTCGCGTTCGAGCAGTTCGCCGGCGAAGCTTGAGTCGAACTCGGCGCCGTACAGCTCGCGCGGCCGCGGTTCCAGTGACACCTTTTCGACCGCGACGCCCATGTGCAGGTGCAGGCCGTAGCGCGCCATGTCCTCGACGAACACGACTTCCTCTACCTGGTGGTCGACGCGCGAATCAAGCGCTTCGGCCCAGCGGCCGGCGTCCTTGTTCGACGGCCACAGCGCGCTGGCCAGGCGCAGGCCGAGCAGCACGATCACCCAGACCGCGATCCAGCGGATGCGCGGCAGGGAACGCCCTTCGGCCAGCCACTGCCGCGCCACCAGCACCGCGATAGGAACGAACAGCGGCAGCACGTAAAGCGGCAGGCGCGAGCGCGCGATGCAGAAGACCAGCAGGGGCAGCAGCACCCAAAGCCACAGCGCCAGCAGCGGCGCGTCCTGGCGGCGGCTCGCGGCGTCGCGCCAGGCCTTCAGCCGGCCCGCTGCACTACGCAGCGCGCGCCAGGCCACGGCGGTCCAGGGCAGGGTGCCCAGCACCAGCGTCGGCCCGTACACCAACAGCCAGCCGTACCATTCGGGGTTGCGGTGCAGCTTGTCGCTGGCGATGCGCGCCACGACTTCGGTGCCCAGGAAATAAGCCAGCAGGCCTTCATGCCGCAGCACCACCACCAGGTACCAGGGCAGGGCCAGCGCCGCGAACAGCAGGGCCCCGGCCCACCAGGCCCGCGTGCCGCGCCGGTCGCCGGCGGGCGCCAGCCACATCATCGCCACCACGGCCAGCAGCGGCAGCAGCGCCGGCGGCCCCTTGGTCATGAAGGCGGCGGCGAAACTCACCCACATCAGCAGCAGCCACCGCCCGGCCCGTTCGTGCGGGCCGAAGCGTGATTCGACCCAGGCCCACATGGCCAGGCCCTGGAAGGCGGCAAGCACGAAGTCGGTGGTGATCAGGTTGGCCGCGCCGAAGGGCAGCAGCATCGTCGCGTAGGCCAGGGCCGCCATGTTTTCGCTGCCGGGCTGCAGCCGCCGCGCGACGCGCCAGGCCAGCCAGGTGCAGGCCAGGAAAGCCAGGGCCGCCGGCAGCCGCGCCGACCACGGGTGCGGTCCGAACGTGGCGATGCTGGCCGCGATGGCCCAATAGGTGACCGGGGGTTTGGTCCAGTGCCCGGATTCGTGGTGCCGGGACAGGTCGATGAAGTTGCCGCTGTCGAGCATGGTCAGCGCGACATTGGTGTAGCGGCCTTCATCGGGGTCCCAGATGGCGCGCGCGCCCATCAGCCCGAAAGCCAGCACCAGCGCCACGACGATGACCCGGAAGCCGGGCGAGCGCAGCATGGCGCGAAGGCCGGCCATCTACTTCGAAACCTGCGCGACCCAGTCTTCCAGGTTGTAGTAGTTGCTGACGCGGGCGATCAGGCCGTCGCGCACGTCGAAGAAGGCGCCGCCTGGCAGCACGTACTTCTGGCCGCTGGCCGGGGGCAGGCCTTCGTCGTCGGCCAGGTACTCGCCGTGCACCACGTATTCGGCGGCGGCGCGGTCGCCGGCTTCATTGGCCATCACCACGATGTCGCGCAGCTGTTCGCGGTAGCAGCGGTCCATGCGGGCCAGGAAGGTGGTGAACGCCTCCTTGCCGGTTTCGCGCTTGCCCTGGTTGATGTCGTGGGCAATGTCGTCGGCAAGCAGGTCGAGCATGGCCGCCGTGTCGCCGCGGTTGAAGGCGGCGTAATAGGCCAGCACCAGTTCGATGGCGCGGTCGGATTGGCGGGTGCCGTCGACGATCATGGCTTTCCTCGGTTCACCAGGGCAGGGCGTCGAGATCGACGTTGCCTCCTGAAAGGATAAGCCCCACGCGCTTGCCGGCGAAGTGCCCCGGATATCGGCGCACGGCCGCCAGCACGGTGGCCGATGACGGTTCGATGACCTGCTTGAGCCGCGTCCAGGCTTCGCGCATGGCCGCCAGCACTTCGGCGTCGGACACCAGCAGCACGGTGACGCCGTGTTCGCGCAGCAGCGCCAGGTTTGGCGTGCCCAGGGTGGCGCGCAAGCCGTCGCAGATCGTGTCGGGTACCAGGTCGGTGACGTGCCGGCCCTGGCGCAGCGATTCAAAAGCGTCGGCGGCGCCTTCGGGTTCGGCGGCGAACACGGCCAGGCCGGGCTGGCCGGCCGCGGCGGCGATCGCGCTGCCGCCGGCCAGACCGCCGCCGCCCAGGGGCACGACCAGGGCGTCGAGCGGGCCGGCTTCCGACAGCAGTTCCAGCGCCGCCGTGCCCTGGCCGGCGATCACATGGGCATTGGTGTAGGGATGAACTAGGGTGGCGCCGGTCTGTTGCTGCAGGCGCGCAGTGGTGGCCTCCCGCGCGGCCAGCGTCGGCGCGCAGCGGTGGATGGTGGCGCCCTGCGCCTCGATGTTGGCCAGCTTCGACGCCACCGCGCCTTCGGGCACCACCACGTGGGCGGGGATGCCACGCACGCGCGCGGCCATGGCCAGCGCGGCGCCGTGGTTGCCGGATGAGTGGGTGAGCACGCCGCGCGCGGCCGCGGCTTCGTCCAGGGCCATCACCGCATTGCAGGCACCGCGGAACTTGAAGGCGCCGACGTGCTGCAGGTGTTCTGCCTTGAACAGCAGGGTGGCCCCGGCCCAGCGGTCGAGGTCGGCCGAGTGCAGCACCGGCGTGCGCACCGCGTGCGGGGCGATGCGTGCGGCCGCGGCCAGCACGTCGTCGAAAACAGGGGTCGGGTTCGGCATTGGCAGGGCTTCAGGGAGCACGTGCTAGCCTAGCAAAAGTCTGCAGTTTCCCCGGATTTTTGCTTTATGACCCAGCTCCGAGGCGATGGCCACGTCCATCTCGCCGATTACCGCGCGCCTGCCTGGCGCATCCCCCAGGCCGAGCTCCAGTTCGAACTCGATCCCGCCGCCACCATCGTGGCCGCGCGGCTTTGCCTGTCCCCGGATCCTGCCCAGCCCGGGCAGCCGCTGGAGCTGGACGGCGAAGGCCTGGAGTTGCTTGAAATCACCCTCGACGGCCAGCCCCTGGCGCCCGGTCGCTACGACTACGACGGCCACCGGCTGGTCGTGCGTGGCCTGTCCGGCGACTGCGAGCTGGCGACCCGCGTGCGCATCCACCCGGCCGACAACACCCGGCTCGAGGGCCTGTACCGCAGCGGTGACCTGCTGCTGACCCAGTGCGAAGCCCAGGGTTTCCGCCGCATCAGCTTCATGGCCGACCGGCCCGACGTGATGCCGCGCTGGCGCATCGTGCTGCGCGCCGATCGCAAGGCTTTCCCGGTGCTGCTGGCCAACGGCAACCCGCTGGCCAGCCAGGACCTGGGCGACGGCCGCCACGAGGCCAGCTGGGAAAACCCGCACCCGACGCCGGCCTACCTGTTCGCCATCGCCGCCGGTCCGCTGGAGAAAGTGAGCCAGCGCCTGCGCACGGCCGAAGGCCGCGAGGTCGAGATCAACATCTGGGCCGAACCCGGCGACGTGGCGCGCTGCCAGTACGCGCTGGGCGCGGTCGAACGCGCGCTGCGCTGGGACGAACAGCGTTTTGGCCGCTGCTACGACCTGGACGTGTTCAACGTCGTCGCCGCCCAGGACTTCACGATGGGCGCGATGGAAAACAAGGGCCTGAACATCTTCAACACCAAATACGTGCTGGCCAACCCGCGCGTGGCCACCGATGTTGAC